>CADBTE010000102.1 GCA_902797455.1 uncultured Planctomycetota bacterium
AGTTTGAGGATAATCGACCCGATTAGTGTTGCGTTTAAAAAGCGGTCTGGTTATGTGCGGCCGGCTGCTTGACAAGAGGTTGTCTCACATACTAAGGCGAGAAAATGGCAGTTCCGAAAAGAAAACACAGTAATGCGAGAACCGGTTCCCGTCGTTCGCAAGACGGCAAGAAGCCCGCTTCGATGGCCCGTTGCCCCGAGTGTGGAAAGGTGAATCCAAACCACACCGTCTGTGCCAACTGCGGTTACTATATGGGTCGCAAGGTCGTTTCGGCCGAGGAGTAATGTCTGCGGACGCAGGACCGATAGCGTGATCGGGTCTTTTGGCGATTCGTCTAAAACAGCCCTGACACATCAAAAGGCCGCTCTCCGCCGCAGGCGGTGATGGTTCGTTGAGCCGAAAGCGGTGGCATTGCCGGTTATCTCCCCCCCCCTCGATGTTTCACGAAACATCGCCGCCGCGGGGCCATACGCAGACCGGCTTAGGTTCCATACTTTAGGTCGGGGATGTTTCGGCGGAAGCAAAAAACTCCGGTTCTACAGCTGTATGGCGCCAACAAAAGAGGTGTCCGGAAAGCGTAGAATCGGAGTTTTTTTATGGGAAAAATCGCTTTTTTATTCCCCGGTCAGGGGGCGCAGACGGTCGGGATGGGGCAGGAGATGCTCGCTCGTCCCGAGGTGACGGGGCTTTTTTCTCGCGCTTCCGAGATTCTCGGTTACGATCTGGCCGATGTCTGTACCAACGGCCCGAAAGAGAAACTTGACTCTACCGCCGTCTGTCAGCCGGCGATCTTCACCGCCAGCTGCGCGGCGCTTAACTGCCTGAAGGCGGATCAGCCCGAGGTGGTCGATATGGCCGCCGCCGCGGCCGGTTTGAGTTTGGGCGAATACACCGCCCTTTATTTTGCCGGCGCGTTTTCGTTTGAGGACGCCCTGCGCCTGGTTCAGAAACGGGGTGAGGCGATGCAGCACGCCGCCGATTCCCTAGCCGGCGGTATGGTCGCCATCCTCGGACTGGACGCTGCGGTGGTGGAGCGTCTGTGCGAAGAGGCGGCTCAGGGGGATGTTTTGAAGGTCGCTAACTATCTGTGTCCCAAAAATTACTCTGTCTCGGGCACCCGGGACGCTTGTGAACGTGTTGCTCAAATGGCGGAGGCCGCCGGTGCGATGAGGGTCGTCCCCCTGGCTGTGGCAGGCGCTTTCCATACCCCGATGATGGCTTCGGCCGCCGAGGCCCTTTCTTCGCAATTGGCGTCGACTTCGGTCGTTTCGCCGAAGATTCCGGTGATCAGCAACGTCGACGTCCGCTCCCACAGCGACCCGGACGACATCCGCCGGACCCTCCTGGCGCAGTTGACCAGCTCGGTTCGTTGGGAAGAGACCGTTCGTGCGCTGATTGCCGACGGTTTTGACCGGTTTTATGAAGTGGGGCCCGGACGTGTCCTGCGCGGCCTGATGAAAAGAATCGATCGCAAAATGCCGATGGAGGGGGTCGAATTCTAGTCGGCGCCAGTCCCTCGCCGATCTGGCGCCAGCGTGTGCTATAATATAGGCAAAAGACATCTTCCCTTTGATCTGTATTTCGCTAAAATGATAAATGACGCCCGTGATAGAGACAGGTGCGGAATATATTTTTGCGCTTGGCTGGTGGTGAATCAATAAGGAGGAAACATATGATTCAGGTCGATTTGAATGGTCAGGTTGCTGTCGTTACCGGCGCCACGCGAGGGATCGGTTTCGGCGTCGCTAAGGCTCTTTCCAAAGCCGGGGCCGCCGTTGCCTGCATAGGAACGAATGCCGAGAAACTCAACGCCTCAGTCGAGCAGATCAATTCCGACGGGGGCAAGGCGACGGCTTTCATTTGTAACGTGGCCGATTCGGCCGCGGTGAAACAGACGGCCGCCGAAATCCTCGAGCAGTACGGCAGCCGGGTCGATATCCTGGTCAACAACGCCGGTATCACGCGCGATACACTGCTTCGGGTTATGACCGACGAGCAGTGGGATGACGTGATCGCTGTCAATCTCCGCGGTCCGTTCCTCGTCACTCGTGCTTTCATCAGTGCGATGCGCAAAAAGAAGTACGGCCGTGTTGTCAATATCGCCAGTATCAGCGGTATGATCGGCAACCGCGGCCAGGCCAACTATTCCGCGTCGAAAGCCGGCGTGATCGGTTTCACCCGTACCGTCGCCAAAGAGGTGGCCAATCGGAATATTACCGTCAACGCCATCTCCCCCGGTTTCATCGAAACCGATATGACCGCGGTTCTCGATCCGATGATCGTTACCGAAATGAAGAATCGAATTCCCGTCGGTCGCTTCGGTCAGCCCGAAGATATCGCCAATGCCGTTCTGTTCTTTGCCTCGCCCGAGGCGTCGTTCGTGACCGGTCAGATCATTGCCATCGACGGCGGAATGATCATGTAAAGAGCTTACCCTTTGCGCGTGAAGCGCGAAGACAATTTTCATCCAGCTGCTTTTGTTTCCCCAATGCCGTCTTTTCGATCGGCTGGGGGCGACAGGTGGCACAGAAAGCTAAGAGAACTATTATGGATAGGAACGAAATCCAGACGAAAGTTATCGATATCATCGCCGAACAGCTTGGCGCTGACCGTTCGAAAATTACCGAGTCGACTGATATCGCCAATGACCTTGGCGCCGACTCGCTCGACATCGCCGAGATGATTATCGTCTTCGAGGAGAACTTCGACATCGATATCGTCGAAGAAGACGCCCAGAATATCTCGACCGTCGGTCAGGTGGTCGACAATATTCAAAAATCCTTGAACAAGGGTGGGGCGGAGTAAGTTCTCCCTTTCAAGCGGGTCTCCGGGCAACAAGGGCATCTCTTGGTTTGAGCTGTTTAGACACGTCACCGCGTGCTTCAGTCTCCCGGGCCAAGAGATGCTTTATTCGTTGAAAGTCTTCTACCGTCGTTTGCCGTTGTTCCCTGACCGAGGTGTACCGCACGGCGGGGCGGGTATTTCGCGTTATGCCCCGGCAGACGTATGATGTTCGCTGCTTAAGCTCTGACGGTCGAAACGTGCCTGCGATCGTCTCCAAAAGAGGAAAGTGCGGTAATCGATGAGCAGACGTGTTGTCGTAACCGGTTATGGGCTGATCACTCCCCTTGGCTGTCAGGTTGAGACGGTCTGGCAGCGAATGCTCCGCAGTGAAAGCGGTATCAAGCGGTACGAGCAGTTTTCAGACTTCCGTTCGCAGATTGTCGGAATGTGCGACGAGTTCGTCCCGCGAGACCATTTCGATGTCAAAGATATCCGCCGTCTCGATCGTTTTACTCTTTTCGCGCTGGCGGCCGCGCGTGACGCGGTGGCTATGTCGGGGATCGATTTTTCCCGAGAAAATCCGTTCCGCTGTGCCTCGATCATCGGCTGCGGAGTCGGTGGACTGGGAGAGATCGAGGTTCAGGAAGATCGTTACCGAACCTTAAGCGCCAGCAAAATCTCGCCTTATACCATCCCGAAGATTATGCTCAACGCCGCGGCGGGGAACGTCGCCATCGCCTATCAAATCCATGGGCCTGCCAGGGGGGTGGCAACGGCTTGCGCGTCGGCCAATGACGCGATGGCTGACGCCTTTAGAACCATCCGCTGCGAAGAGTGTGACGTGGTCATCACCGGAGGGACCGAATCGGCCGTTACTAACCTTGGTCTCGGCGGGTTTAGCGCGATGCGGGCGCTCTCCGAGCGAAACGACGACCCGGAAGGGGCCAGCCGGCCGTTCGACAAAGACCGCGACGGCTTTGTTTTGGGGGAAGGGGCGGGGATCCTTGTTTTTGAGGATTACGAGCACGCTAAAAAGCGCGGCGCCGCCATCTTGGGAGAGGTTCTCGGCTGTGGAATCACGACCGATGCCTCCCACATCACCAAGCCCGACAACGAGGGAATCTTCGCCGCCGCGGCGATGGAATCTACCCTTCGGAATTCCCGCCTCGGCACGGGCGACATCGATTACATCAACCTTCATGGGACAAGTACCATCTTGGGAGACATTGCCGAGTCGGCGGCGATCGAGCGCCTCTTCAGCGCCGAAGTCAAGACCCTGTCGACCTCGAGCACCAAGAGTATGATCGGTCACCTTTTAGGCGGAAGCGGCGGTGTCGAGCTGATCGTGACGCTCTTGGCGCTGCGTGACAATGTCGTCCCACCTACCATCAACCTGGTCAATCAAGACCCGGAGTGCCATCTCGACTTTACCCCCCTCCAGCCGAAAGAAAAGCCGCTTCGCCGGGCGATCTCCAACAGTTTCGGCTTCGGCGGCCACAACGCCTGTATCCTGGTCGGGAAGGGGACTGACCTGTAATATCCCCTGCTCGTTTTTTCGAAAGACGCCGGAAAGGCCGTTTGGTGGTCTTCCCGCGTCTTTTTTTATTATTGTCATCGCATTCCCCCTTGGGAATTCTCTTGACCTATCACCTCCTCTTCGCTAGAATCCGCTGCGGCTTTGTTGGGCCCCAAGAGATGAATGATGTCGGGAAAACGCGGTTTCGCCCAAGCGCATTAGGTGCTCTCAAATGAACTATCTTCGCTTTTATTCCAACCTGGCCGAGACGGTTCTCACCCTATCGGTGTCAGTGATACTCTCCCTTTTCGTGACGCTGTCCCCGGCGCAGGAATCGTTTGAGGGGCCCAAGCACACCACCGCGCGGCAGGGGGCTGCGTCGCTTCCTTCGGAGGCGGGCCAGATCTATGTCGATTACGACCTGACCCCTTATACCTCTCAGTACCCGAATCTGCAGCATCCCGAGCAGACGATCCTCAGTTGGATAATGGCCGATACCGGTGAGTCGTTCTGGTTCGGGGAACCGTTCGGTTTCCTTTCGGCCGACAGCTCTCATCTTCGGGTCTATCACACGGTGAAAGTTCAGCAGTACATCTCGAATGTTCTTGATCGGTTCATGGATCCTGAGAAGAAAAAGCAGCAATTCACCGTCAAGATCGTCTCGGTCGATTCTCCCGACTGGCGCACGAAGGGAGCCGATTGGATCCGTCCCTATCCCGCCAAGGCTGAGGGGGTCTCGTGCTGGACGCTCGATAACACCGGGTATACTTCGCTGATGCAGTTTCTCTCGCGCCGGGGTGATTTTGAGGAACTTAATCAAGCTCGCAATATCGTCCCGAACGCGGAGACGTTCGGATGGGTCTTTCCCGCGCCGAAGAGAGAATATTCTCGAGATATTCAAGTCGCTGCGTCGAATCCCAACGGGTTTGTGACCGACAAGACATCGATCGACGAGGGGTACCGGATCGAGGTGACCCCGCTGCTGTCGACCAACGGTGATTTGATTGAGTTTATGATCTCGTGCAACTCCACGGTGGTCGAGAAGATGCACACGTTCGCGCTGCGGATACCGACGTCGCAGTCTCCCCGCCAGCAGCTCAACGGCGAGACCCCGCAGATCGCCACCCGTGAGGTCGAGGAGAAGATATCGTTTCCTCGCGACAGAATTCTTCTGATCGACCTCGGGCTGGTGCCGATACCCGAAAAATCAAACGGCCAGGAGCCGGGACTGGGAGATTCCATCTCGAAGATCATAGGGGGGAAGTCTCTTTGGCGCGATCTGTTGGTCTTTGTGGCGATCAGTGCCCCGATGATGAACTAGTCAGAGCAAGACATAGGTTTTTGTCCCCCGCTCCCGCCAAAAGCGGGAGCTTTTTGTTTTCAGGACCATTCACGGCTCGATCCTCTTCTCCCCATTGGGGTTGTTTGTCCGCTGACATCGGCACGAAACATATGAAAAAACCCTGTAAGCGGGAAGCGCAGTGAAAATTCCCTAAAAAACACTTACCAGGCCCTTGACGCTTTTTTATCGCTAGGTAGAATTCCCCCTTGTCTTGCCCCCCGTTGGGTTGGTGTAAGACACCAGAACCTTGACAATCAGGAAAAGCAAGAGTGGCATCTTAAAGACTGTAGATGAA
>CADBTE010000103.1 GCA_902797455.1 uncultured Planctomycetota bacterium
ACCCGCGCCGGGTCGCCGGCGGCGGCGAGGAACCACTCGCGGGCCGTCCGGGCGTTGGTCATCGTCTCCAGCGTGGTGAAGGTCTTCGAGGCGATGACGAACAGCGTCGTCTCGGGGTCGAGTGTCTTGAGCGTCTCGGCGATATGGGTGCCGTCGACGTTCGAGACGAAGTGCGGGGTGATATTTACGCGGTACTTCTTCAGCGCCTCGGTCGCCATAAAGGGACCCAGATCGGAACCTCCGATCCCGATGTTGACCATATCGGTGATCGGCTTGCCGGTGTACCCCTTCCATTGGCCGGAGTGGATCTTTCGGCAGAACTCCTTCATCTTGGCCAAAACGGCGTCAACTTTCGGGAGGACGTTCTCGCCGTCGACCAGCACCGGGGTGTCGTCCCCGTGGCGAAGGGCGGTATGAAGAACGGCGCGCCGTTCGGTGACGTTGATCTTTTCGCCGGTGAACATCGCCTCGATCATCTCTTTCACGCCGGCCGCCTCGGCCAGCTCGATAAGAAGATCGACGGTGGTGTCGTTGATCCGGTTCTTCGAGTAGTCGAAAAGAATCCCGTTCCACTCGATCGAGTACTTGCGGAAACGGTTTGGGTCGTCACGAAACATCTCACGCATCGTGACTTGATCGATCTGCTTCTTATGATTGGCCAGGGCCGTCCAGACCGGGAGTGTCGTCGGATTCTTCACGATTGTTCCTCTTGAGGTTTACTGACAGTTCTTAAACCGCGCCTCTTGAGGCGCGGTTTTACATTCATTGGGGGAAGAGCCGCTCGATCGCGGAGAAAATCTCCTCCGGCTCGGCCATCCTCCCCGCGCCGGTGTCGCCGCAGCCGAGATGCCCGCTGGCCGGACCGACGAAATGAACGCCGTCTTCGCTCAGGCGCCGGATATTGCGCGCCGTCGCCGGCTTGTTCCACATCACCGTGTTCATCGCCGGGGCCATAAGGATCGGGCCGGGAAACGCCAGCAGGGTGGCCGAGACAAGGTCGTCGGCGATGCCGCACGCCGCTTTGGCCAGAATATTGGCCGTCGCGGGGGCGACGACCATCATTTTCGCGCGCCTGGCCGCGGCGATGTGGGGGATCGGGTTCTCTTCTTGCGTGAGGGAGAGCTCCACCGGGCGGCCGGTGAGCGCGGCCAGCGTGGGGGGGCCGAGCAGCTCGGCGGCCGCGCGCGTCATCATCGCCGAAACGCCGAAGCCGGCCTGTACCAGACGGCTGGCCAGCGCCGCCGCTTTATAAGCGGCGATCCCGCCGGTGACGGCCAGAAGGATCTCGCGTTCGTTGGCCGTGGTCACTTTTCGTCATCCTTCCCGCGCCTTTCGAGCGCTACTGGTGATAGTTGTTCAGCTGAGAATCGCCATTGTCGGAGCGGACAACGAGGTTGTCGCTCTCGTCCAGGTAGATGTGATCCTGGAGAATCTCCTGAATGACGATCTGAAGATTGTCTTTCTTCGCCAGTTCGTCGTTCGTCAGGAGCGAACGCCCCTGCTCGTTCAAAGCGGCCAGCCGCTTCTGAATGAGCGCCGAAAGACGGAAACGTCCCCCGACCTTTTCGATCAGCTTCTCATCGCGCAGTTCGTCGATCATCGCGTTACCTCCGTTATTTGGAAAAACCGCCCCGGCCGTTGCCCCGTCGCTAGGGGGGCGATGGCGGAACCGTCGGCTGGGGCTTTTTGTGTCCGCTTGTATATTCTAGTGAGTTGGCTGGATATTGGCGCGTAAAAATTCGGCCAGTTGATTCGCCGCCTTGAGGATCGAGTCGTTCACGACCCGCAGGCGGTACTCTTTGCAGTGAGCGATCTCGCTTTCGGCCTGGGCCAGCCGCCGCTGCAGCGACTCGGGCGTCTCGCTGCGGCGTCCCTCCAGCCGCTGGCGAAGCGTCTCGATGCTGGGGGGGAGAATAAAGACCGTCAGGGCGTCGGGATAGGTTTTCAGAACCTCGCGCGCCCCTTTGACGTCGATCTCCAGCACCACCACACGCCCGGCGGCCAGGAGCTCTTCGACGGGGGCGCGCAGGGTTCCGTACCAATCGCCTCCGGCGAAGACCTCGAAGCATTCGAGGAACTCCCCCTTGTCTTTGAGGCGGAGGAACTCGTCCTTGGAGAGAAAATGATAATCCGCCCCGTCGAGCTCGCCGGCGCGCGGCGCGCGGGTGGTCGCCGAAACGCTGAGCGTCAGAGGGAACTCATCGAGCGCGAAAAGGGCCTTTAGGATCGTTCCCTTGCCGACCCCGGAAGGACCGGAGACGATCAAGACAGATCCCCGCTTGGCGGTCTTGCTGTTTTCGGCGCTCATAGGGCTTGGCCTTGTGCCGCTCGGCGTTTTAGTATTTATTACTCGACGTTTTGGACCATTTCGCGGATCTTCTCGATCGTGGTCTTCATATCGACCACGACGCTGGTGATCGCCGCTTCGTTCGCCTTCGACCCGATGGTGTTGACCTCGCGGAACATCTCCTGCGTGAGAAAGTCCAGACGCTTCCCGCAGGCCTCGCGCGCCGCCATAGCGGCGCGGAACTGCGCCAAGTGGGAACGGAAACGGACGATCTCTTCGGAGATGTCGGCCTTGTCGGTGAACAGCGCCACCTCGCGGATGATGTCGACCGTCTCGGCCTCGATTGAGTATTGAGCGAGAATCTTGGTGACTTTATCGCTCAGCCGCTGGCGGTACGCCTCGGCCACCGTCGGCGCGAGGGAAGCGACCCGCTCGATCGAGCCGGAAAGCTGATCGCACAGCGCCGAGAGATTCTCGGCCATCGAGGCCCCCTCGGCGTCCCGCATCGCGTCGAG
>CADBTE010000104.1 GCA_902797455.1 uncultured Planctomycetota bacterium
GGCCTTTTTTTATTTCGCCGCCCGCGGCGCTTTTGAAGAGGTACGCCTCCTGTTTGAGCGTCACGCGGCGGTCTCACGGCCGAGCGGCCCCTCCCCTCGGCGGGTCGGCGCGGCGGCCGGAAGCGCCGCCAAAAAAAGCCCCGCATAACGCGGGGCTTTTTGATGTTGAGGCAAAGCGCTTGTGAACGCTTACGCTTTCTTCTTGAGCATCACGCGGCTGTCGGCGACCGAGCAGCCCTTCCCTTCGGCGTGGACGATCAGCGGGTTGATATCGCACTCGGCGATTTCCGGATGGTTGCAGACCATCGCGGAGAGGCGCAGGAGGGTCTCTTTGACCGCGGCCTGGTCGCACTTCGGCGCGCCGCGGAAGCCGTCGAGGACCTTGAACGACTTGATCTCGCGGATCATATTGTCGGCCGAAACGCCCCACATCGGAGCCAGGCGGAAGGCGACGTCTTTGAACAGCTCGACAAACGTGCCGCCCAGACCGAACATCATCAGCGGGCCGAACTTGGCGTCGCGGTTGCAGCCGAGGATGACCTCGACCCCCTTTTCGGCCATCTGCTCGATCAGGATGCCGTCGATCTTCGCGCCCGGGACGTTCTTTTCGACGTTGGCGAAGATCTGCTTGTAGGCGGCGCGGGCGCCGTCGGGCCCCTCGACGTTGAGGATGACCCCGCCGGCGTCGAACTTATGCTTGACGTCGGCCGACATCACCTTCATCACGACCTTGGCGCCGATCCCCTCGACGATCTTGGCCGCTTCGTCTTCGCTGGACGCGACGCCGCTTTTGAGCAGCGGCAGGCCGTAGCACTCAAACAGGGCGCGGCAGTCGGCCTGGGTCAGGTACTTCTCGCTGTCGGCACCGAGATAATCGGCGATGATCTTGTCGGCCTTGGCCTTGTCGCAGCCGGGCAGAGCGTCGAACTGGCGGTCGGTCAGGTTGCCGTAGTTCATCAGGCGGTAGGCGGCGGCCAGGGCGTTGATGGCGTTTTCGGGGAAGGAGTAGTTCGGGACACCGCCGTCGAGAAGGTTGTGGACACCGTCGGCGACGTCGGCGACACCCATAAAGGCGCAGACGACCGGCTTGCCGCACTGCTTAACGGCGGCCGGGATGATCTTGCCGATTTCGTCGGAGTCGGTCATCGACTGCGGGGTGAGGATGACAATACCCATATCGACGTTCGGGTCGGCCATCACGGTCTTGACGGCGGCCTCGTAACGGTCGTGGCGGGCATCGCCCAAGACGTCGACCGGGTTGCGCAGCGAGGCGGCCTCGGGCATCGTCTCTTTCAAGGCGGCCTTGGTTTCATCGGTCAAAGCCGCGAGCTTCAGACCGGCGTTGATCGCCGCGTCGGTCGCCATAATACCGGGGCCTCCGGCGTTGGTGATGATCGCCAGGCGGTTCCCCTTCGGCAGCGGCTGGGTGGTGTAGATCGAGGCGCGGTCGAAGAGCTCCTCAATCGAGTCGACGCGCTGGACGCCGGACTGCGTCAGCAGCGCGTCGTAGACCTTGTCGTTGCCGGCCAGAGAACCGGTATGACTGCTGACCGCCTTGGAGCCCTCGGCGCTGCGGCCGCTCTTGAGGCAGAGGATCGGCTTTTTCTTTTCCCAGAAGATCTTCGAGGCGATCTCGGTGAAGCGCTTTCCGTCGCTGATGTCCTCAAGATAAAGGGCGATCGCGGAGGTCTGCGGGTCGTCGGCGAGGTATTCGAGCAGGTCGACCTCTTTGACGTCGGCCTTGTTGCCGAAGCTGACGAACTTGCTGAAGCCGATTTTACGGGCTTCGGCGTAGTCGAGCACCGAGGTGCACAGGGCGCCGGACTGGGAGATGAAGGCCAGCGAGCCGGGGGCGCAGATTTTGGAGGCGAACGAGGCGTTCATGCCGACCCCCTTCTCGGCGTTCATAATACCGAGGCAGTTCGGGCCGATGAGGGGAATACCGGCTTCCTGAACCTGGCGGGTGAGCTCTTTTTCACGCTCCAGACCTTCATGACCGGTCTCTTTGAAGCCGGCGGTGATGATAACGATCCCCTGGACCTTCTTCTCACGGCACTGATCGACGACACCGGGGACACCCTTGGCCGGGACCGAAACGACGACCAGGTCGACGTCGCCGGGGATCTCGGTCAGCGAGGTGTAGGCCTTCTTTCCTTCGATCTGGCCACCCTTCGGGTTCACCGGGTAGATCTCGCCGGTATAATCCTTCACGAGGTTCTTAACGAGGTCGTTTCCGACGCTGCCGGGACGGGCGGAAGCCCCGACGACAGCGACAGATTTCGGGTAGAACATAGAATTGATTTTCGCGAGTCTCTCTTGCGCTGACACAATCAGCTCCTTTCATTGGATAGTTCGGTGAACCGAAAGCGGAAGTTCGTTTTGGTAAATTTTAGCCCTATTTGCCTAATGGTCAATATTTGCGGCGATACAGATGTCTTCGTCACGACACGGGAGATGAAACGCCGCGCGGGGGATATCCCCTATACGGGAAAACCCGCCCCAAGCCCTTAAAAAAGGGCTCTTTAGGCGGGGATCTTTTTGTATTTCGAACGGCGGTTCTTCCCGGCGTCGGGATTTTCGGCCTTGCGGGCCTCTTCATAAGCGGCGTAGTTCCCCTCGAACCAGCGAACGTGACCGCCTCCCTCAAAGATGAGCATGTGGGTGCAGATCCGGTCGAGGAAGAAACGATCGTGGGAGATCACCAGGACACAGCCGGGGAAATCGAGAATCGCCTGCTCTAAGACCCGCATGGTCGAGACGTCGAGGTCGTTGGTCGGCTCGTCGAGGAGCAGGAGGTTCCCGCCCCGCTTGAGGAGCTTAGCCAAATGAACCCGGTTGCGCTCGCCTCCGGAGCAGCTGCCGACCAACTGCTGCTGCTGGCTTCCGCGGAAATTAAAGCGTGATAGGTAGAGCCGGCTGTTCATCTTGACGTTCCCCAGCTCGATGAGGTCGCGGCCGTCGGTCACCTCCTCAAAGACGGTCTTGCTGTCGTCCAGCGCGTCGCGGTGCTGGTCGACGTACGACAGATCGACCGTGTCCCCCAGCTCGATCGTTCCGGCGTCGGGGGTCTCTTGGCCGACGATCATCCGGAAGAGGGTCGTCTTTCCGGTCCCGTTCGGGCCGATGATGCCGACCACCGCGCCGCGCGGGACGTTGAACTCGACGTCTTTGATCAGCGGAATGAATTGGCCCCCCATCTCGAACCCCTTGGAAAGCCCGCTGACCCGCAGGACCTTCTCGCCCAAACGGCGGCCCGGGGCGATCTGGATGACGGCGTCGCTCTTATCGTCGATCGTCTGCTGGGCGGCCAGCTGATCGTACGCCTTCACGCGCGCGGCGTTCTTCTGAAGGCGGCCGCGGTGCGATTTTTCGATCCACTCCAGTTCCCGCTTGAGGATCTTCTGGCGTTCGGTCTCTTTTTTCTCGATGACACGCAGCAGCTCGGCTTTTTGCGCCAGCCAGCTGGAGTAGTTCCCCTCGAAGGGGAGCCCGCGGGTATTGTCGATCTCGAGGATCCACTTGGTGACGTTGTCGAGGAAATAACGGTCGTGCGTGACGATGATCACCGTTCCGGGGTAGTCGCGCAGCGTCCCCTCGAGCCACTCGACCGTCTCGGCGTCGAGGTGGTTGGTCGGCTCGTCCAAAAGGAGCAGATCGGGACGCTCCAAAAGCGCCATACACAGGGCGACCCGGCGGCGCTCCCCCCCGGAAAGGGTACGGACGATCGCGTCGTCGGGAGGGAGAACCAGCGCGTCGGCGGCGATATCGATTCTTCGGTCGAGCTCCCACCCCTCGGCGTGGTCGATCTCTTCCTGCAGACGCCCCATTTCCTCCATCAGTTTGTCGAACTGGTCGGCGTACTCGGGGTCCCCCATTTGGACGGAAATCTCGTTGAAGCGGTCGATCTTGTTTTGGATCGGGGCCAGCGCGGTGAGGAGGTTTTCGCGGACGGTGGCGTCCAGGTCGAGCTCCGGTTCCTGGGCGACATAGCGGACCGTCATCCCCTTGACCATCTCGACGGTGCCGTCGATATCTTTGTCGAGCCCCGCCATGATCTTCAGGAGGGTCGACTTTCCGGCGCCGTTTTCCCCGACGATGCCGATCTTTGCCCCATAGTAGAACGATAAGCTGATATTTTGCAGAACGACCCGCTCGCCGAATCGCTTGCCGACGCCGTGCATTTCGAAGATGAAGTGTGGTGCCATGTTCTTTGGGTTCCTTTGCGTTCTTTTCGTTCCCCGGGTGTGAAAGAGGTGTCTCGCGGCGCAGCCGCCCTCCCGCGAATTATAGCGCAAGGGGGCCCGGCAAACCAGACGCCCGCGCTTCGCTGCCGCCGCGCGCGGGGGCGGGGGCGGAGGAAAAAACCCCTCTTGACGGAAAACGGCTAAAAGGTAAAATCCTTTGCTGTTGTCCGTCCCCTTCCCCGGGGCGGGCCCATTCTCTGGGGAATGGTGTAATGGCAGCACGAGTGGCTCTGAACCACTTAGTCGGGGTTCGAGTCCCTGTTCCCCAAAAGAAGACGCGGCGCGAAGATCTGTTCGCCGCGTTTTTTCGTTCTTGTCTTAAGAAGGAACGTCCGCCGCGCCCCCAAAGCGGCTCTTCGACTTGTGACGGAGATTATGCTATAATCATTTCCGCGGTCGAAAGAACAGGCCGTAAAAAATCATTTCAATCGCGAAAAGCGAGTTTAATCGCGAAGGGGTGGCGGACGATGCGGTACTATTACTACGTCAGCGGTCAAAAAATGGGGCCGATTTCCAGTGACGAGATCCGCGAAAAAGCGGCATCCGGCGAGATCGTTCGCCAGACGCTCATCGAAACCGAAGCGGGCCGTCAGTACAAGGCAAAAAAAATAACCGGGCTGGTCTTCCCCGAAACACGGGGGGCCGAGCCCCCCGTACCGCCGCACCTTCCCGAGCAAAAAAAAGCGCCCGAGCCAGCCGCGCCCCCGGAAACGCCGCCCGCGGAGACCGTACCTGCGGCGGGTGCGCCTGTGGAATCGGTTCCAGAGAAAGCCGCCGCGCCTGTGGAGACGATCCCGCGCCGCCGCGCGGAGTATCCCAATATCCGCAAAGTCCTCGCGTGGAGAAAACCGGGATTTTGGGCCGCGGCCGTCACGATGGCCGCGGCGTGGCTTGTTGTTTCCACTTGGCTCATTTACCGCGCCGCGGCGATCCCCGGGCTTCTGGCGAAAATGCTCGCCGCGGCCGCCGTACTGATCGGCGCGGCGATGCTGGCGGCCTTTTTGAAATGCGCGGCGGTTCTGCTGGCCGCCGCCGCCGAGCTGGTCGGGGTGCTTTTGCGCCTGGAGATCAACACTCGGGCGCGAAGGTAACGCCCGGCCGGGCAGGTGATTCTTACCGATCGTGTTCTAAGAGAATTTTCTCTATATCGCCGAGATCCCCGCCGAACGACTGGATGGCGGCGGCCAGGCCGGTGCGGGTGTTGATATAGATCACCTGGCCGTTCATTCCCCCCTTTTGGAACCGGAAGCCGTCTTCCCCGATCGGGTAAAGGGCGTAGTGCCGCTGGATCGATCGGCGGACGTATTCTTCCGAGAGGCAGCGCCGGCCCCGATAGACGCCGCCGGCGGCGTACATCGCGCCGAACTTCGCCATATCCTCGGCCGACAGATAAATACCCGTCGCCCCGAGGGCGTATCCGTGGGGACAGCGCGAGAAGGCGTATTCGGCGAAACGCATCGGGACAAAAAACTCGTCGCGCAAAAAGTCGTCGAGACCTTTCCCCGCCCGGACGGCGACCACGCGCGAGAGAAGGTAAAACGCCGCGTCGCTGTGGACTTCTTTTTCCCCGGGGGGATAGACCAGATTGTTCGAGACCGCCCGGCCGAGGTAATCGTCGGTTCCCCAGGAGCGCGGATCCTCCGAGTCGATATCGATATCGCGGAAATCCTCGCCGAAGCCGACAAAGTGGGTCAGCAGGTGCTCAACCGTCACCTCTTTCCAGCGGGGGTCGAACGTTTCGGGGAAGTACGGCGCGAGGATCGGATAGATCGGCTCGTCGATCGAGAGCTCTGCGCGGTCAACCAGCAGCCCGACCGCCGCGGCGGTAAAGAGCTTGGCGGTCGAGTAGCTGTTGTGGCAGCGGGAGGCGGGGGTGATGTCGATCGAGACAGACTGCTCCCCATCACACAGACCGACGCTGTAGACGCGCCCGTCGGCCGCCTCGGCCACCGCGGCGGCGAGGTTCGGCTCGACGGCGCGCGAGACGGCGGGGACCAAAAGAAAACAAAGCGCCGCGAAAAAGATCGTCCGCCGGGGCGTCGCCGGGGCCCCTTTCCCGGGATGCGGAGCGCGTGTCACTTGTCGTATTCTCTCAGGATATTCTCCAGATCGGAGATATTCCCCCGGAAGGAGTGGATCATCACGACGCGGTTGGTCTTGTAGTTGAAGTACAGCAGCTGGCCGTTCATGCCCCCCTTGGTGAACCGGCATCCCTCGTCGTCGAAGGCGTGAACGACGTAGAGCCGCTGGAGCGACTTATTGACGTACTCTTCGGAGAGATAGCGCTTGCCGTGATAGACCCCCTTGTTGAGGAACAGCTCGCCAAGTTTGGCGGTGTCCTCGGTCGAGAAATACATCCCCGTCGCGCCGATGGTGTATCCCTGAGGACAGCGCGAGAAGGCGTATTCGGCGAACTCCATCGGGCGGAGAAGCTCGTCGCGGAGAAAATCCTCGAGCAGGCGGCCGCACTTTTTGGTGACGATCCGCGAGGCGAGATAAAACGCCGCGTCGCTGTACGCCTCGTACGTGCCGGGCTCGTGGTCGAGCCGGTGGGTGAAGACCAGCGAAAGAAAATCCTCGCTTCCCCAGGTAATGCAGTTCTCGGCGTCGATATCGAGGAACCCCCGATCGAAACCGATTCGGTGTGTCAGTACGTGCTCGATGGTGACATCTTTCCACTTGGGGTCGAACGTCTCGGGGAACTCGTCGGCGAA
>CADBTE010000105.1 GCA_902797455.1 uncultured Planctomycetota bacterium
AACGGAACGATTCCGGTGAGAAGGAAGTAGAACGAGCAGCCGAGGGAGTAGACGTCCCAGGCGGTACTCGGCTGATCGGGATGCTGAATCTGGTCGGGAGCGAGATAGTCGCTGGTTCCTTTGATCTTTCGCTGTTCCCTTTCGGGGGGCTCCTCGACCGCGGGCGGGGGGGGAGAGAACTCATCGACGTCGAAGTCGGTTTCCTGATCGGCCGGCATGGGGATGGTCGGCAGCTCGTAGGTCGGGCCGTCGGCCAGGGGGAGCGCGAAGCCGAAGTCGGTTAATTTCACCGCGCCTTTACTGGAGAGGAGAATATTCCCCGGCTTGATATCGCGGTGGAGAATACGTTTTTTATGGAGGTATTTCAGCGCCGAGACGGTATGAAAGACGATCGCCGTCGCCAGGCGCCAGCTGGCCGTTGTTCGGAGGACATCGTCCTGGAGTCCGACGAACTGCCGGGCGGTTCCGCCGTCCATATATTCGTAGACGGCGTAATGAACATTGCCGTCGACGGCCGAATCGATGAGTCGAACGATATTCAGGTCGGTCAGCGAGCGATGAACCGCGATTTCATATTGAAATTTTCGAATGGTTTCGGAGGTGGCGTTTTTCAGCGGGAGGACCTTAATCGCGGTATCGGTCATTCTCCGGCCGGCGGGGTCGTTTTTCGGCAGATTCGACGGGTCGAGCGTGGTGCGGCCGAGAAAGACCTGGCCGTATCCGCCGGCGCCTAAGGAATCGACGATTCGATAGGAGCCGAGGTAGAAACGGGTTCTGGAATGCCGCAGCTGGCCGGCCTGCCATGGGTTGATCAGTTCCTGCCTCAGGAGCTCATCGAGAAGCGCCTCACCGTCGCCCGGAGCCGTCTGCTGACGAACCTCTTCCAGCAGGTCGTCCGGGACCAGCCGGCTCTTTCGGATTTGATCGTAGGTGACGCGGTGGTCGCTCATAGGAATGGAAACGCGGTCAAGGATGTTATTCAGTTCGTTCTCATTATAGAATATACCACGTTAATTGCCCCGCTGGCGGCTACCGGCAGCTGTACCGATAGACAAAGCGGCCGTCGGGGGCGGTATCACCCGTGACGTAGTAATCCAGGATATCGTCGGGCGCGCTGATATGATCGCTCCACTTAAAGCGCAGGTCGATCTCGGCCGACTTCAGACCGAGCGCCTCTAAGGGAATCGTCACCGTCATTCGGCTGCCATCGATCTGGCGCTGGGCTTCGGCGACCGTTTCCCAGTTCCAGCCCCCCAGGGAGCGCTTGAGAACGGCACCATCTTTGGTCTGTTCCACGGTGTAATCGAAGCGTTCCCAGCTATTGCTCTGGTCGTTCTTATCCCAGCCGACGGACAGAAGCAGCCGCATCCATTCGGAATCGGCTTGTTCGCTCAGCGGTTCGGCGGTTTCGACGAAGAACGTTAGTTTCTCGCCGTCGGTGGCGGCTTTGGCTCGAATAATATCGTTGCGTCCGGTCTTGTCGACATAATGAATTTTCCCATAGCCGAGCGCGTCGCGGTGGAGGGTATCGCCGCGGTAGTCCTGATATTCGGGCCCAATCGCCGACCATGCGTCCGCGCCGGGAGCGGGGAGGGTCGCGACCGGCCCGCCGGCGGCGGAGAGCTTCCGCGCCCCTTTGTATTGGCGGATCTTTCCGACCATCTGCATATAGAAATCATCTTTCAGCAGACCGCGCTCCGGCTCGATATCGCGGCTGAACGGTTCGTTGTACTCGTCCGGGAAGGCGTTGGGCAATCCAAACCACTCCCGAAAACGGCCGGCTGTCCACTCGTTCCAGCCGGTAATGAAGATGAAGTCCGGATCCAGCTCCAGCGCGCGCGACCACTGCTGCTCCACGTTCCGGCCGAAAAGAACATCTTCTTCACAGGCAGGTTCCCCGCTCCCGACGCGGTAGCCGCGGCCGAAGACACCCCGGTCGTTCATCGCGGCCAGTCCCGAGCCGCCCGCGCGCCGGTTTTGGGAATGATTCTGCGCCACGCCGACACCGACCATCTCGAAACGGCCGTCGGGCAGTGGAATATAGCCGTTCTGGGGGAAGATCTCCAGCCAGCACCACTGGTCCGGGCGTGCCGGACCGGCCGTGTACGACGGCTGAACCGGACGGAAGGTGAAAAACGTTCGTATCGCGCGCAGTTCCTCCAGTTCTTCACCTTCGGCGCAGCGCATCGCGTTGTCCACCGCGTTCGGGATCCCCAAGATGAGGGGACGCCCCTGCCAGAAGTACCAAAGATCCCGGTAGCGGCCGTCGCGGTAGATATCGCGCCAGAGCTGACGCAGGTCGGTTAAGTTGTACTGCTCATTCCAGAAGGGGAGCATAAACGCCACCTTCGGCGTACGGACACCGTCGGCGCGGGCCTGTTCATACGCCCGGCAGAGGGTGAGAAAGGAATCCATCCAGGTCAGTGTCCCGTTCGTAGCGTCGAAGATCACGACATCGACCCCGGCGTTGGCCAGCATCTGCGCGTGCTTGCGGTGGATCCACGGATCGAGCGTGGTGTAATAGCCCAAGAGCGGCTCGCCCCAATGATGCCTGGTCCCCCACGGTCCCCACGCGCTGTGGTCGGGAGTGTCCGCCGCCTCGGGATGTTCCGCCAGAATCTTCGTGACGTCGTACGGTCCCGGAAAATCGTCCTGATCATGCCAGGTCCAGTAGAAGATCCCGACCTGACGATCTTTCCTCGGCGCTCCCGCCGACGAGGAATCGGGGAGCAAGCGGCCAAGATCATCGATCGCTTCCCAGGTATCCGGCTCGATGACAAATCTCTCCTCGCGGGGGTCTTCCGGAACCGACGCGGGCCGGTCCATCAGAAGCTCCAGCGCCTCCTCGCTTCCCGAGAAGGGGAAAGGGGTTTCGATGCCGAGCAAAAACGGAAAGAGCCCCTCGATCTGTTTCCCGTTGTAGTAGGCCGCAGCGTTCGGGCTGTCGGCCGCCGGATCGTTCCAGACACCGACCTCCCCACGGGGGGAATCGAGCGTCCAAAGGTAATCGCCCGCTTCCTGGGTGGGGAATGTCAGTTTGAGAAAACCGTTATCGGGGAAGTTAATAAACCTCTTTTGCGCCAGGGGCGAATGCTTCAGCGTCGCGGCGATATCGCCGGTGAATCGATACAGCGAAAGGGTCAGATCGCCGTCACTATCGCTGTAGCTCGGACAGCTGACCGAGACCGAAAAGAAGGGACGGTCGCTGGTAAAACGGCACGCCGCTCGGTCGCCGTCGGCGATCCGGTACGGTTTTTCGGTCGAGCATCCGAACGCCAGCGCCCCTTGGGCGGAGGACGTCTCGCTTCTGGCCGGAACCGACACGAGGGGAAGAATCGCGAAAAAAAGGACTATTCCGATAAGGGGTCGGCGCGTTTGGGTCCGGCTCATACTTTCTCCTGTTGTTCTAGGGGCATCGTCTGTCGGGACTTTTCCTTTATTGTACCGGCGGCGGCATCGCGAACAAACACCCTCACGCGAAAAAAACGGCCGCGCACCGATGCGCGGCCGAGGAAGCGACTTGGGCGGCAGGGAATAAACTTACTTCCCCTGCGTTTCGTCCCCCTTGAGTTTCAGGGCAAACTTCGAGGCGAGTTTCTCGCGGATCTCCTTCAAGCTGGTGACGCCGAAGTTAGCCGTCTCCATCAGGTCATCGGCGCTTTGCTTAATCAGATCACCAATAGTCTTGACGTTCCGCTTCTTGAGGCAGTTCGCGGCACGGCGCGACAGCTCCAGGTCGGACACCGGACGGTTGAGAACCGCTTGGTCCTCACCGCCGACGGATTCGGCGGCGGTGAATCCGCCGCGGGTCGGCTTGAATTCGGGGACGGTGAGCAATTCGTCGTCGGTCCAGCCCAAATGCAGCTCGCGCTCCTCCAGTTTCGATTCGATCTCTTTGAGACTGTTCTCTCCGAAGTTCTCAAAATGATTAAGCTCGTCTTGGCGGCAGCGGGCCAGGTCGCCGAGGGTCTTGCAGCCGAGCGCCTCGATGACACGGCGCACACGCGAGGAGAACTCGATCTCGTTGATCGGGGTAAGGAGGTGACGGCTTCCCGGAGGATTCGGCTTGGTCCGCGTATCGACCCGGAGATGATCCTGTGCGTCTTTGAGGAACAGACGGGCCCGCTTATTATTCGGGAACGCTTCGATGACCCGATTGTAGCAATCGGCGGCTTCCTCATAGAGCTCTTTGTCTTCGAGCAGAACCCCGAGGTTCATCAGTGTACCGACACTCGTCGGGAAACAGTGGGACGCCTGGCGGTAAAGCTTCAGCGCCTCGTCGTCGTTGCCGCGGCGCTCACTTTCCAGCGCCAGACCGAAAAGGGTCTCGGGATGGGTGGAATCGGCCTTGTAGGCGCGTTCGTAAAGATTCACGGCCTCGTCGGGGTTCTCGCAGGTAGCCGCGACGGTCGCGCCGCGAAGGGCGAGGTAATCGGCCGTCTGTTCAATCGCCCCGGAGAGACGATCGAGAAGCGCCAGGGCCTTCTTCGGCTCGCCCATTCCGAGATAGACGCTCGCCTGGCCGAGAACGCAGCGATCCGGGTCGTAGCCGGCTTTCTTGGCGATGTCGTAGAGCATCATCGCCTTGGCGTTATCGCCGTGAACCGCGTGGATCTTCGCCATATAGAACTGAGCCAAAGCCCCCCCGTCGCTGTGCTTTAAACTCTCCAGGGCGTCGTCGCAGCGACCGATCAGATACTGGCAAACCCCCAGCTTGACCATCATCGAAGGACTCAGATCGGACGCTTTCGCGGCCAGCTCGTCGACCCCGTCACGAAGATCTTTGATTTTTTCGTTCCGACGACTCATCTCCGTCGAGATTCGACTGATTTCGGCCGGGCCGAACGACGTGCAGTCCAGAACAAATTGCCTCAGATCCAGATCTTGCGTCTCTTGAATCGGCATAACATCCTCCAGAATTGGTGCCGCTGCGGGTTATCAATCGCCCCC
>CADBTE010000106.1 GCA_902797455.1 uncultured Planctomycetota bacterium
CGGGCTGCTTCCCGACTCAAGGTTATAAGGCCCGTGGCATGGGGTCGAACTGGGGATAGGCCAGCCGACATCCGGCGTGCGGCCGGAACGGCGCATCAGTTCCATCTGAGCCGCGCGAATCTCCCCGCGCAGCTCGGCGATCCGCCCAAGCGTCCCCTGACGGTACGATTGCACTGTCGGGATCACCGCCCGAGCTTCGGCCGAAGCGCTGTTCATCGAGGCGATCAGCCGATCGACGGTCTCTAAAATTTTGTTCTCCACCGCCAGGGAAGCGACCTGGGTGCGCAAATGCCAGTATGAATCGACCGCTTCGATCCTCAGACGCGGGTCGCCGATGCGCGAGAGCATCTCTGCGAGCGAAAGCGGGATTTCGAGAATATCTCCCTCTCCCGCGCCGCTGGTTGTCGATTTGATCGAAAACAGCAGGTCCGAGAGCGATCGGGTCTGCCGAAGAATCTGCGCTTTTTCCTGTTCGGAACGCGGTTTGGCGTAGGTGGCCGAGGTTCCGCCGGCCGGGGCGCCGCTGGGGGGGGCCTGGGTCACGGCTTGAGGGACAGCGCTTCCGTCGGGGGGAAGGGCCGAGGGGACCGTCTGCGACGCAGCGAACTGGGGAAGATCTACTTGAGGCGTTTGCGGCAGCGGATTATTTTGCGGGGGCAAGTTGTTTTGCGGGGGCAAAGCGGCCTGCGGCGCGGCGCTGTGCAGCGGGACCTGCTGCTGGAGAGGGGCCCCCTGGGGAGGAAGGGGATTTTGCGCCGGCGCGGCCGATTGCGGTGCCGCGAAGAGATCTTGCTCGGGCGCTGTCGTGTGCGGCGGGAGCGGATTGTCCTGCGGCAGGATATTCCCTCCTGCCTCAGGCGCGGCGTTTCCCCCTGGGTCATTGAGCATCAGATCGGGAAGAATCATATCCCCGTCCGCCGGGGCGGCGTCGGGCATTTGGCCGCGGATAATCATCTCATCGGAAGATTCGGCGCTGCGGGCCGAGGGAATTTCAAAAGGGAGCGTGAGTCCCTCCGGCTTAGACGGCTCGCCCGGCGTGGAGAGCGCCGGCGGGGGAGTCGATTCCAAAGCGGGATTCGCCGCCGCGGGAGCGGGGGAACGCAAAATTGTCGTTCCTCCCGGCTGCGAGCGCTGAGACGCCTGCCGCGCGGGAAGACTCGGTCTGGTATTGGCCGAGCCGCCGGCCTGCCCCCGGGGGGCCGGCTGGAACTCCTGCCCGCGGATGATCTGCGTGCCGCGGGCGTCGGCCATGCGGTACGCCGGATCGACGGTTCGTTTTTTCGGATACTGATTGAACGTCATCAAGAGGCGATCCCCTTGAATCTGCGGCCCCACGGTCTCGGCGACGTACTCGGCGATGAGTCGATTGTAGAGAATCACCGACTCGAGCATTTTGCGTTTATCGTCGGTATGTCTTTTCAGCGCGGCCAGCAGCTGCGGCGCGCTGCAGTTCGGGTCGTTGTACAGCGCGGCGAACGCCGAGAGCGATTCGGCGACGGCGGCGCGGTAGGCGCACAGGGCATTGTACTGATAGGGAATCCTCTGATTGAGCATGCTCGCCCGAGGAGTAAAGGTACGGTTCCGGGCGATCTCCTCAGCACGCGTATTGTACGGCTCGACGGTCGGCGGATCGGTCGGAACCGGGAGCATTTCAGGCCGGAAGGCGGCGGCGGAGCGTCGGGCCAAAGCGGCGCATCGGTACTGAGCGGTCACAAACGCCACGCGCGCGTCCCGTTTGGCCTCGTCGGCAAGGCGTTTCGCCGAAACCCAAAGCGCCTCGGCGTTGGAGCCCATCGCCTGCCCTTGGTATCGGGCAACACACGACGCCACGTCGTTGGCGTAGACGGCGGCCAAATTGCAGCGAATCAACTCGCCGGTAAGCTGCCAATATTCATCGGTCAGACGAAACCGCTCCTGCGGAGAGGCAACACCTCGCAGGATATCCTCCAAGCTGCGGTCTTCACCAACGGCGGCGATTCCTTCATGCTCGGGCCGGCACATGAGCGGAAGATAGGGATTCGGCTGCGCGGCGGCAGCTTGCGCCGGAGCGGGTGTTTGCTGCGCGGGGCTCGGCTGTACCGGCATCCCTCCGGTGGGCGCCGCCGCAGCCGCGGGCGCTCCTCCGGCAGGCGGAGCGAGCCCGGCCGAGACATTTTGCGCCGAGTCCGACGGGGCAAAGAGCTGAGGATCGTTCGGATGAGGGTTTTCGGGCAGCGCCGCGGGGCCGGACGAGTTTAACGGGGTGGGAGAGGCCAGAAAGGAACCTTCTGTATCCGCGTTCGTTCCCAGTGCGAAAGGGGACTCCTGCGCGAGAACAACGCAGCCGTACCAGACGAACAGAAGGGCGGCCACCGCGGGCATCCATGCGCTGCGGTTTTTACTTGCGGTTTTTCCGTGCGATCGGAAAAAGTCCATCGCTCCCCTCCTGGTCTCTCCCGGAACTTTTACGGTTGCAGTGAAAACAATCCGTTGTCAGCCACTGCGCCAAGTTCAACGGGGGGCATTTTACAGCATTCGCATCAAAACTCAAAGACGAATATTTCACTTAAGCGCCAAGGATGGAAAAGCCCCCTGAAACAGGGGGCTTTCTTGTTTCTCACGGGGGACGCCCCGCGGCTATTTCGAATGTTCCTCAACATAGTCGTTGATGAACTTCGCGCGGACGTCCGGTCCAAAATCGGGCATGCGCTCGATCTGACCGTAAGCGGGGGGACTCTTGCGTCCGGCTTGAACATCGAGCATCAGCTTGATATTATCGGCCTCGAATGCCTGATACGCCTTGCGTTTCATCAGATTACAGAAGAACTCGGCTTCCTTGCTGATCGCCCAGTCTCTCGACTCGGTGTATGTACCGCAGTACGGAACAACCAGGTCGATCCACGCCTCGATGATCCGAAGTTCCTCCTCGCTGAGCTTCACACCCTTGTGATTCTCATCGGGGTGACGCAACAGGTCGATCAGCGGGCTGGCGATCGAGCCGGCGTAGTACGGCGGATACATCGGGGGAGCGTCCTGAACGCAGATCGGATGGATATATTTCTCGAACTTCCCGCCCTCGGTCAAATTCAGATACGCCTCGCTGAAGACACGGCCGCAGCGCTGATCTTCCGGCTTTTTGGTATGCCTGGTCGGATGAACCGTTGGAATCTGGCGAACCGGGTTCGGAAGCAGACTGAACGGACCATCTTTGATCGGGTTGCCGTTCTCGTCTTTGGCGTCCTTGGGCGGCTTGTACCCCTTGTGGCACTCGATACAGTGACGATCGAGAATCGGCTGAACATCTTTCGGGAAACTAAACCCTCGGTTCGGGTCGTCCCCCTCAGCGATTGGGATCAGCGGCTTGGGAATCGCCACGCCCTTGTTCAGCGCGATTGTCTGGTTCCCCTGAGAGAGGGTCGCCACGTTGTCGATCGTGCTGTCTTTCGGCTCGTGGCAGCCAATGCAGCCGAAGAATTCGTTCGGCTGGAGGGTCGACCAACTGCGCATCGACTGCACGGCGCGTCCCTCGGCGTCCAGCAGCTGGAAGTACAGCGGCGTCCGTGCGGGGGCCTCGGGAAACAAACGCAGCGTATTGCAGAGGAAACAGATCGCGTGATTGACCGAACCGAACCGGAAATACAGGTCGGTCCCCAGCAGACGCACCCCCTCGGTATAGACCAGATCGGGGGCGGCCACCGGGATATTGGTCCGCTCAAAGAGGCGCTGGCCGATCTGCCCCGTCTCGGCCAGTGCCAATCGGCGAAGGTCAATCATCGGGAGGGTGGGACTGTCGCAGCGGGACTCAATCTCGAGAATCTTATCCCACTGATCGTATTCCAGGGGACGGACCATCGCCAGGAGGGCGAGGTAATTCTCATCGGTTTTCGACCCCCATTGGACCGCGAGGCAAACCAGCGCCAAAACCACTGCCGACAAGCA
>CADBTE010000107.1 GCA_902797455.1 uncultured Planctomycetota bacterium
GGCATAGTACCGGCCAGGGCTTTCGGTACGGGGATCGAACTTTTACGACCCGATCCGTCGACACGAAAGTGGGAGGTAAAAACAACATCTGCTTCGGGAATACCGCCGATCAAATCGCGGCAGGTTTGCAAGAAACCCGGCAGCCACTGGTCATCCGCGTCAAGAAATGCTATCCACTTTCCCGTCGAGGCTTCGATCCCACGGTTGCGGGCCCCCCCCTCGCCGCGGTTCTCCTGTCGGATTAACTTCACGCGCGGATCGGTATACCGGGCGATCACCTCGGCGCTGTCGTCGGGGGAACCATCGTCGACCAAGATCAATTCAAAATCTTCAAACGTCTGAGCCAGGACCGACTCGATCGCTCTGCCTACCCACTGACGGGCCTTATAGACCGGGACCACCACAGAAAAAAACGGCATTATTCTTCCCTTCCATCTCTTATCGATCGTCCGGACCGCTAAGATCCGCGGAGAGCTCCGAAATTTTCATCGGGAGCTCGATAACAAAGTTCCAGGTTCGGTTCCCCTCGGGGATATCAAAGAGATACTCCAATTCCGTCCCCGTATCGCTGACTTTCAGTGGATGAACACCCTTCGGCTCAACCGGAGCCGAAAGCTCGGCGCCGGCGTCAATCAAATAGGCGCGAAGCGCTGCGGCTCGCTGCCGGTGGGAGTCAAAAAAATCGGCCGCCTCGCCATAGTTCACTCCCGCGCGAAGACGAAGCGTCCCCTCTTGGCGAAGGGCCTCGATCAGCGTGACACGGAAATCCCCCTCTTCCCAGCGCTCAAGGTACTCTCCCTTCGAACCGAGGCGCGGCGCCAGGATATCCGAGAAGACCATCGGCATCACCGACCAGCCAACCAACAGCTCGCAGACGGCCCGGATCCGAACGAAATGGGGAGGTTCCTTACCGGCTTGAAAGATCTCCTCTAGGGGTTCTTCACGGCGGAGTTTCACTCTCAGCGCGCGATGAGTCTGGCCCGCTTCGGGAAAAATCGTCCGGGGAGAATCGGTGGCGCTCCTCCAGCGCTTTCCCTGTTCGTCGATAAGAACCAATGTTTCGGCCGCTAAAGTTAGGCGATAGAAGGTGACCGATATCGGCGCTTGGTCCCCTGTCCGCGCTTGGTCGTGCCAGCGAACGAAAAGATCGGCCCAGAAAGACCCGTCATCAGCCGCGGCCATGTTGACGGGAAGATCCAGGTGGACAGCCCCTCGCAGACAAGCGGCCTGTTCTTCGGCCGAAGGGGGAGGAAACGCGGGCCGATCCGCGCGGGAGGACACGGTCGAAAAGGGGGCCGATCCCAAAAGAAGAAACAAAACAAGGAGGGGAAGGCCGTACTTATGACACATCTCCTTCCCCTCCTTCGGCATTGGTGTTGTTCTGTCGCCGAACCGTTGGCTGCCCGATTTATTCGGCGTCGGGCACGGCATCACCGGTGGTCGCGTCAGCGGCCGCGTCATCAGCCGGCGCATCGGCGGCGTCGGTGGCCGGGATATCTTTGGTCGCCTCGAAAGCGCTGTCATCGGACGGATCGAGATTGTCGTGCGTCCCCTCGGGGAGGATCGACTCATCGGCGGGACGGGGCGGGGGAACCGGCATGTTGCGGAATTGATCGGCCGACTGACGGTAGTAGGCAACCGTCATCGGGGCGTCGAGCAACTCGATACGCTCTTTGGCCTGCTCGGCGTAGGGGGTCATGCCGAAGGAACTGATGATCTTCTGGTAATCGGCCTTGGCGCTGGCCAAAGCGGCGTCGACGGCGGCGTCATCAGCGGCGATCGCGGCGAGCCCCTCTTCGGCCGCAGCGACACCGAATAAAGCCCGGGCAGTGAAGCTCGGGTCTTTGGCCATCGAAGAATCGGCAACCTCCTTCAGCGTGGCGATCGCCTCGTTATATGACGCGGCCGGATCGAGGGCGGCGACGGCCTCATCATTATATTGGGCCTTGCTGTTGGCCAGCTTTTGGGCAACTTGCGAACCGGCCTGATTCAACTGCCCCTCCCCCAAAGCGATGCGGGCCTGGGCGCCAACGTCCCCTCTTTTGTACTGGTCGGCCAGCTGGCGATACCCAATGGCGGCGACAGCCGGATCATTGGCGCCTAACATTCCTCCGGTCGAGGCCTGATAGTAGGCGTCATCCAGACGGCGCTGGGCCAGATTCTTTCTTCCTGTGAAGTAACGGACAAAGATGACCGCGGCGACGGCCACAAGGATGATCAGGACATACTGCAGAACCATCTGTCGATTCGTCTTGCACTGCTGAATAAACTTCAGAAGCCAGACCTCGAGTGAATTCTTCTCACGCTCGTGCTTTGCCGATGCCTTCGCCATATCCCGCGTTCCTGCCTTTCACGGTCCTTAGTGTTGTCTTTTTTTCTGGAATCTTAGCTGTCGGTTCACGATAAAAACAACAGCTGGTTTGGGTAAAGTATAAACTTTTAACCCTCTAAGTCAACCGCCGTTAAACTTAGGTCTCCTTCCCC
>CADBTE010000108.1 GCA_902797455.1 uncultured Planctomycetota bacterium
CCAGGACAAAAACCGCCGCCGGAAGGGCCGGAGGAATTTTCTCGCCGCCGCGGCGGTTTCTCCGCTTTTGATGCTCAGCCGCCCCGTCGCGGGCGAGACGATCGACGATGACGATGAGGTGATCCTCCGCTTTTCGGTCACCTCCGATGTCCACTTCCCCGGACCGCCGGAAACGAACTATTTTCCCGGCAATACCCAGGTGATTCAGCAGCGGCGCTTCACTAAGATGGTCGACTGGGTCCGCCGCTACAGCGCCTCGCACCGCTGGCCGCGTCTGGACGCGTTCGCCGTTAACGGCGATATGACCGACACCGGCGCCGACCCCGAGCGTCTCCCCTTCCGCGACACGATGGATCGGGGACTCCCCCCCGAGACCAAGCGGGTTCTGACAGTCGCCGACCATGGCTATTTCGCCAGTACGCGCGAGCATTGGGAGGAGGTCTTCGGCACGCCGATCAGCGCGCATCAGGTGATCGGCGGCTATCACTTTATCACCCTCTCGCCCCCCGATACCCGTTTTTACGACGGGATGTTCGCCGAACAGATCGACTGGGTCCATCAGCAGCTCAAACAGGCCGTCGCCGACGACCCCGAAAAGCCGATCTTTTTCTTCCAGCACTACCCGATCTCCCGCCCCGAGCCGCGCGACGCCAACCGCCAGCCGCAATGGCTCTACGGCCGCTCGACCATCCGCTGCCATCAGGCCAACTGGGGGCCGAGCGATCTGTACGGGCTCTTCCAGGAGTTCCCCCAGGTGATCGACTTCGCCGGCGACTCGCACTACCCGATCTGCGACCCGGGATCCGCCTGGCAGGATCGCTTCAGCGCCTTCGGGACGGGAACGCTCTGTTACCTGAAGATGCTCGAGGAGCCGTACTGGAAGTACCCCGAGGGGCGGTTTGAGTACGCCCAATTCTACATCGTCGAGGTTCACCGCAGCGGGCGGATTCACCTGAAAATCGCCAACCTGGCGACCGAGACGTTTATTCCCCTTTCGTTCGTCATCCCCGCGCCGGGGCATCCCGACAGCTACCTGTATACCGACGCGCGGATCGACTCGTATCCGGTCCCCGTTTGGGAAAATGGCGCGAAAATCAAGATCCCCTACACCACCGAGCGCGGGGGCGGCTTCCGCTTTGAGCAGACGAAAAACCGCGAAAATACCCAGAGCTACCGTATTACGTTCCGCCAGAAAGACAGCGGCGGCGCCGAACCGGCCGTTGAAAAATACGTCTGGTCCGAGTTCTATCGCTTCCCGGTCCCCGACTCGATCGAGTATTTCGAGGACCGGCTGCGGCCGCAGACCGAATACGAGGTAACGGTCACCCCGATCAGCTTCTTCGCCGGGGAGGGAAAACCGATCAGCGCGTCGTTTAAGACCGTCGAAAACCGGCCGTCCCACTATTAGTCCCAAGCCGCGCAAAGGGCCGGTAAAATTAGCTGTCCCGAAATCAATTTCACCTAAACCAAAACAGGCGCCCTGTCGGCGCCTGTTTTTGGTGAGAATCATCCTTGTTCCCCTTTGCAGCCGGGGAAAGTGTTGTTCACCGCCTGTTTGACTCAAGAGATCTTTTTTGAGATCTTTTGCCTAAGTCAAACCAACGGCAAAACTTAAAAGCGGATTTCGTCGAGCAGCTCAAGCAGCTCTTCATCAGTCAACATCGTTCATTCCTTTATCGTCGATTTAACCAAACGCTTCCGGTGCCGGTGTTTCCAAAACACGGCCCCCAAGGGCCAGCACCTGGGGCGCGATTTTACACCGAGCGATTTTGAAATGCAACCGCTTTCCCGAGGGGAAAAAGGAAATTTTGAAAAAACCGCCTCCCGCATTCCTTTTAAAACACCCAAATTTCCGAGATTAACATAAAAAAGAGTACCCTCCCCCCGTGGGCCCCTTTCACCGGCTGCGGTGACGTTGGAAAACCGGCTGTATTAAGGGTATAATGGGGAGACGATTCAAGGCGCCGTACGCGCCCGGTAAAAGGTGTCCCAACCCAAGAAGCGAAAGCCGAAAAGCGATGATCACCCCTTCCCTCCCCCCCATCGATTGGAACCGAATGACGTGGAGCCAGCGGTACGACGAGCGCCGGGCAATCAATGCCGAGTGCGACGCTCTTTTGGAAGGGGCCCTGTCGAAAACGCCTCTCCCGGCCGCGGCCCTGGATCTGGCCGGATGGGGGTTTCGCTCCCTGCGCCAAGGGGCCGACGCGCTGATGCGCCGCGCGCTGGCCGCGGGGGTCTCGGTTCGGATCGTGACGGTGAACCCGGGAACAATCTTCCCCGATCAGCGCGACGCCGCCGAGGGAATCCCCGAGGGGACGACCGCCGTCTCGATCCTGGAGCTGATCGCCTGGGCCGACGAGCTGAACGAAGCCGGCGGCCCCGGTTCGATCGCGATCCGGGTGATCTCGCGCCCGGCGCCGTTTTTCCTCTGGCGCTATGGATCCGCCCTCTTCGCCGGCCCCTATGAAGAGAAGTTCAGCCAGGGAACCGCCACCTTCCGCGCCGAAGAGGGGAGCGACGCGTTCAAGATACTGACCGGGCGGTTCGAGGCACTCTGGAACGAGGCGCGCTGAAGGGGGAGCGTTTCAGCGTGCCTGGCGTGTATCGCCGCGGCGCTGCCGGTACTGATTGGGGCTCATCCCGGTCAGTCTCCGGAACGCCTGAGAGAAATACCGCTCCGACGAGAACCCCGACTGTTCGGCGACCGCCCGAATCGAGAGATTCGTCGTGCGCAGCAGCTCCTTGGCCTTGCGCAGGCGGATCAAGGCAATCTCTTTTTCGGGGGTGTGCCCGAACCTTTTTTTAAACCACCGCTGAAGCGAACGCTCGGTCACGGAACACTCGGCCATCACGTCGGCGACCCGCAGGCCGAAAACCGCCTGATCGCGAATCAGCCGATACGCCCTGACCATCTGAGAATCGTCGTTCGGGAAAGCGTCGGTCGACTGGCGTTCGACCAGCCCCAGGGGAGGTATCTTCCGCGGGTAACCGACGACCGGCCGGCCGTCGATCTTCATCTCCAAAAGGCGGGCCGCCTCGCGGCCGATCCGCTCGGCGTTCTGATCGATGCTGGTCAGGGTCGGTGAGACGATTTCACAGAGGTGTTCATCGTTGTTCACCCCGCATATCGCGATCGAGTCGGGAACCGCGGCGCCGCGGCGGCGGCAGGCGTTCAGCAGCCAGATCGCCTGGTGATCGTTGGCCGCCAGGATCGCCGTCGGCCTTGGGAGACGGCCGATCCACTTATCCAGCGCTTCCTCGTTTCCCTCGCGCCACAGCGGCTCGGGACGCCGATCGCGGGAACTGGGGAGCGGATCGAATACCTCGGCGCTCAGGCCGCGCCGCCGGCACTCCCGCAGGAACGATTCGCGTCGGTGGCGGATCCAAAAACAGCCGCCGAACGAAAAAAAGCCAACCCGCTCAAACCCCAATCGGGCGAAATGGTCCAGCGCCAGGGAGGCAATCGCGTCGTCGTCGCCAAAGACAGGAACCTGCTCGTCGTAGAGAAGCTCCACGGTCGGGCAATCGAGCCGGCGAACCGATTCGGCCGCGCGGTGGTCGGACAGCCGCGAGATCACGCCGTCCCACCGCTCGCTGCGCAGCGCCGGGATCGGCTCGGCCATGCCGCGCGGCTGTACGGTGATCTCCCAGTCGCCGCGCCGCTGGGCATAGCGGGCGATTCCCCGCGCCATCCCCCGGCCGTAACTGGTGGACGACTCGATCAGCATGAGGATTCTTTTCTTCGTCGGCATAGGCGCTTCCTCATATCCTGGCGCGGCAAAGACGCTTTTTAAGAAATACCGCCCCCCACCGCGGACGGCCTTGAGTATAACCGGTTTTTGTCGGAATTTCAAACAATTTTGTCGATATTTCATCGTTTCCGTGATATCCGTTGTCGTGTATATTAAAAGGAAATGTTTTCGGAGTGATTACCCCGCGCCGCGCTGCGCGCCGAAAACGGCGGCACGGACCGACGCGGTGTCCCTGTAACCAGAAGTGAAAGAAACAGCCATGAACGTATTATTCTGCGGTGCGCATCCGGACGATATCGAAACTTACTGCGGCGGAACCGCCGCCCTTTACAAGAAGCTCGGCGCCAACGTCTTCTTCTGCGTGGCGACCAGCGGCAATATCGGTTCGTCGAACCACACGATGGAGCAGATCAAGGCGATCCGCCGTCAGGAGGCCCAGAACGGCGCCGATACCATCGGCGCGGAACTGATCATGCTCGATTTCGACGATGAGTTCCTCTTCGACACGCGCGAGACTCGTCTGGCGTTCATCGAGGCGTTCCGCCGGGCCGATCCCGATGTGGTGATCTGCCACTGGACGCACGACTACAATCCCGACCACTCCACCAGCTCGCGGATCGTCGACGACTGTGTCCATATGGCGACCATCCCGCTGATCAAGACCGAAACCAAACCGACCGGCAAGAACAAGATCCCTCACGTCTACTATATGGACACCCCCGCCGGGGTCGGTTTTGAGCCGCAAATCTACGTCGATATCACCGAGACCTTCGACACGAAGGTCAAGATGGTCGGCTGCCACGAGAGCCAGAACCAGTGGATGCTCGATGTCTACGGGACGGATATGTCCGGGTTCCTTCAGGTTCCGGCCGCCTACCGCGGGTTCCAGTGCGGCTGCAAGTACGCCGAGGCGTTCCGGCCGTCGATCCGCTACGGCCGCACCTTCAACGACCACTACATGCCGAACACCCTTGTCCCCCGTCAGCAGCACTAGCGCGGCGCGAAGAGTCAATTCCCTGCCCGGCCGAGAAACCGGTTTACAAACGCAACACATTTACAAAGTATCAACAATAATCAAAAGGAGGCAATTATGCCCGGACCTGGTGCCTATTGGATTGGTGAGGAAGAACGTCGTGAAATCCTCGAGGTCGTCGATTCGAAATATTGGTTTCGCTACGGAAATCTGCAGGACCCGAACTTCAAGCATAAGGTCTACGACCTTGAGCAGGAACTGTGCAAACAGTTCGGCTGCGGTCACGCCCTGGCGACGACCAGCGGCACCGCTTCGCTGCTGGTTTCGCTCTTGGCGCTGGGGATCAAACCGGGCGATGAGGTGATCGTCCCGGCCTACACTTTTGTCGCCAGCTACACCTCGATCATCTTCGCCGGCGGCGTCCCGGTCCTGACCGAAATCGATGACTCCCTGACGATCGACCCGAACCAGATCGAAAAGCGGATCACCCCGAAGACCCGCGCGATCATGCCGGTCCACATGCTCGGGAACCCGTGCGATATGGAGGCGATCACCGATATCGCCAAGCGTCACGGCCTGCCGATCATCGAGGATTCGTGCCAGGCGTTCGGCGCCACCTATCGGGGGAAGAACTGCGGCACGATCGGTGATATCGGCGCGTTCTCGCTGAACTTCTTTAAAACCATCACCTCCGGCGACGGCGGTCTGGTCTCGACCAACAGCAAAGACCTCTACGAGCGGGCGTTCGGTTTCCACGATCAGGGACACCTTCCGAACCGCACCGGCGTCGAGGTCGGCAACCGTCTGATCCTCGGTCTGAACTTCCGCATGAACGAGCTGACCGGTGCCGGCGCGCTGGCCCAGCTGCGCAAGCTTCCGAAGCTCCTGACCCGTCTGCGGACGCTGAAGAAGTCGCTCAAAGAAAAGATCGCCGATCTGCCCGGAATCGCCTTCCGCAAGATCAACGACTCCGAAGGGGAGTGCGGTACCTTGCTGACGGTCATCTACGAGTCGGCCGAGAAGGCCAAAGAGGTGGGCGAGCGCCTCGGAACCGGCCCCATCGCCCGCAGCGGCTGGCACGTCTATTCGAATATGGAGCACGTCGGGGCCCATCTCAAGTCGGTCGGTCAGCCGTCCGGTTTCGGCGCCTACCCGGTGACCGACGATATGCTCCTGCGCTCGATGAATATCAGCGTCGGGGTGGTCGACGGCGGCCTGGGGGCCGGCTTCGGCGTGAACATCAACTCGACCGAAGAGGATGTCGAGGCCGTGGCGCAGAAGTTCCGCGCGGCCTACCTGGGCAAGTAATACCGCCCAAACGGTCGGTTATTCTCAGACAAGCCGCCGAAATCCCACCTTAAAACCGATTCCGGCGGCTTGTTTTTAAACGTATAGTTTTATTGGCCCTTATTCCCCATAGGTTTCTCTATGTCTGGTTCGATCAATGTCATCGATGTGGCCACCCTGGCGATCTATTTCATCATTGTCCTGGGGATCGGTATCTTCAAAGGACGCGGCAAGCGCTCCGATACCAAGACCTTCTTCGTCGCCCGCGGAACCTTCCCTTGGTGGGTCATCGCCGCGGCGTTCGTGGCAACCGGAATGAACACCGAACAGCTCGTCGGCCTCAACGGCCAGGCCTATAAGATCGGTCTTCCGCTGCTGAACTGGGACTTTATCTGCGTCGCGGTTTACTCCATCCTGATCTTTATCTTCCTTCCGGTCTACATGCGCAGCGGCATCATGACGATGCCCGAATACCTCGGCCGGCGGTTCGATAGGAAAAGCCAAGACGTTTTCACCGTCATTTTGATTCTCAGCTACGTCTTTATGAATCTGGCGGTGATCTTCTACGGCGGCGCTAAGCTGCTTGAGGGGGTCTTTGGCCTGAATATCTGGATCGGCGTTCTGCTGATCGGGATTGTCGCCGGGCTCTACACGATGTACGGCGGGATGAGTTCCGCGGCGTACGCGGCGGTTTTCCAGTTCGGGCTGATCTTCATCTCCGGCTTCTACCTGATGTACCTGGCCTGGAAGCAGCTCCCCGGCAGCTGGCTGGACGGCTGGAACGCCGTCAAGGCAAACGCCCCGTGCGGGTTCCACCTCTTCAAGGGCCCCGACTACCCCGAGATTCCGTGGCAGGCCGTTCCCCTGACGATCCTCGGGATTCACCTTTACTACTCGTGCGTGAATCAGTCGCTGGTTCAGGGCTGCTTCGGCGCCAAGACCGAGTGGGACGCCCGCATCGGTCTGATCACCGCCGGGTTCTTCGTCATTCTGCGCCCGTTCGTCGAGTTCTTCCCCGGTCTGTTCTGCCGCGCGATTCAGATTGTCAATCCGGCGTTCGATATGTCGCAGCTGGGGGTCGACGACGTCCTCCCGAGAATGATCAGTTTACTGGTCCCCGCCGGCTTCCAGGGCTTGATCCTCATCGGGGTTTTGGCGTCGGTCATGTCGACAATCTCGGCGCTGCTGAACTGTATCTCAACCCTCTTCACGATGAACGTCTACAAGCGTTGGTTCGATCCGATGGCCGATGAGAAGAAACTCGTGAAGGTCGGAACGATCGCCACCTGCTTCCTGATGCTCTTCTCCATCGGGTTTTCTCCCTGCATCGGAATCATCGGCGGCGGCATCTTCAAGTACTTCCAGACGCTGGCCTCGTACGTCACCGTCCCGCTGGCGACGGTCTTTTTGATCGGCATCCTCTGGAAACGCGCCACCCCGGCGGCGGCCTTTACCATCCTCATCGGCGGGATCCCGCTCGGCCTGCTGGTCACCTTCTTGGTTCCCAAGTGCTTCTCGCCGGAGCTGATCCAGCATTGGAGTTTGAGCAACCCGTTCATCATCGGGGCGATGACGCAGGTGATCTGCGTGATTTTGATGTTCGTCATCAGTTTGGTCACCAAGCCGAGACCGATTGAGGAGATTCGCCCGCTGACCTTCTCACCGAAGATGCTCCGCCTGCCGGCCGGCGAGCCGCGCCGACCGTTCTTCGCTTCGGTCCCCTTCTGGTGGATGATCTTCGTCCTCTTCTACACGGCGATCTATATCTACCTGTGGTAAAAGCCACAGGCCCGGAAAAGAAAAAGCCCCGCGTAAACGCGGGGCTTTTTTACGCGCGGGGACTAGGCAAGCGCTTACTTCTTCGGCGTCAAAACCACAAAGCACGGCTGGAACGCTTCCAGTTCCACGGTCCCCTTCCCCTCCTCGAACGAGACGAGTTTCCCGCCGAGCTGAAGCTCGGCGCTTTCGGCCTCGCTTGCTTCGAACGGAACCGTCTGAGTCTCATCGAGCAGATTGACGATCAGCATCCAGGTTTTCCCTTCGTGGCCGTAGAGACGGACGATTGTATCTTTGGCAGACTGTTCACCGCTCAGGCGCGCGTCCATCGCCGGATCGATCGACAATAAAACGGGGAAGAATTCCGCGACCTCGGCGGCGACGGTTTTCACCTCGGCCCAGCGCTGCTCAAACGGCTCGCGGACATAGGCACGCCCCCCCTCGGCGACGGTCTTATCCATCCGCCAAAGGTCCGTCCATGAGTAGGCGACCAGCCCATTCGCCCCGGCGGCGATATGCATCCAGAACATCCCGCGCATCTCCTCTAAGGTCGGGGGACGATTCGCCTTTTTCTCCTCGTCGGTTTTCTTATAGCTTGCCCAGTCAAAAATCTGCGGCACCTGCCACAGCGCGTGCAGGCCAAAGACCGCCCGATTGGTCGTCACCGCGCGGTCGCCGGCGTAGGAGGCCGGATTATTGGGAATCGGGTACGGATCGGTCCCGATCACGTCAAACGTCGGGATATAGCTGCGCACGTCATTGACCTGATAGAGAACCACCCAGGCCGGACGGCCCGGATCGAGCCGCTCCAGCAGATCGCGGCGATCGGTCAGTTCGCGCAGCATCGTCAGCGG
>CADBTE010000109.1 GCA_902797455.1 uncultured Planctomycetota bacterium
CCCTCCGAAAGTGTGGACACAGAAACGATTGATGAGCAGTGAAATGCAAAACAGCGGAAACCAGACCGATCCTACCCCGAAATCGGTCCCGTTGCCCGACGCGAAACAGCGTGCCTGTGACGCGGCGCGGATTATCGCGGAGAACCACGGCACGGACATAAAGGTCCTTGATCTGAGGAAAGTCACCCAGGCGTTCGATTTTTTCGTGATTGCCTCGGGGACGAGCCGTCGCCAGCTCCATGCGGTCAGTGACCAGATCGACGACTATTTTGAGAAGAAACTCGGCGATCGGCGCCGCGGAATCGAGGGGTATCAGGAGAGCCGCTGGATCGTTCTCGACTACGGTGATGTCGTCGTCCACCTCTTTGAACCCGAAAAACGGGAGTTTTACGCATTAGACGACCTATGGGGAAAAGGGGAAGAGGTTGTGTGGGATCCTCAGACGAAACCCGCGGGGACGGAATCATCCCAGACAGACACACCGGGTACTCAGATTTTTACGCCGCTGGAGACGCTTAAAAAGCGGTTCGCCGAGGCGCTGACCGGTCTGGTCGACTCGCCTGAGGAGGCCGCCGAGATGGTTCGGCCCGTGCAGGACGCCCGATTCGGTGATTTTCAGGCGAACATGGCGATGCCCCTTGCTAAGGGGCTCCATAAAAATCCGCGCGAGGTCGCTGCCGAGATCGTTTCCCGCCTGAAATGGGACGACATCCTCCAAGAGCCGCAGATCGCCGGTCCCGGGTTCATCAATCTGACTTTCCGCGCTGAGGCGCTGGCCGAGATGATCGCCGCCGCCGAGCTCGACGAACGGCTGCGTGTCCCGCGCAGCGAGAAGCCCCAAACGATCGTGATCGACTACTCGGCTCCGAACGCGGCCAAACCGATGCATGTAGGTCATGTTCGCTCGACTTGTATCGGGAGAGCCCTCTGCAATATTCTTGATTTCCTCGGGAATCGGGTCATTTCGGACAATCACCTCGGCGATTGGGGGACTCAGTTCGGGATGATTATCTACGGTTACCGTCATTTCCTGGATGAGGACGCGTACCGCGTCTCGCCCGTCCAGGAGCTGACCCGGCTCTATCGTTTGGTTCGCCAGAAGGCCGACGCGGACGAAGAGGTGATGAAGGCCGTTCTGCTGGAGACCTCCAAACTTCACCACGGGGACGAGGAGAACCGCCGCCTTTGGAAATCGATTCTCCCCAGCTGCCTGGATGAGATCAACAAGGTCTATGACCGTCTTGGGATTACTTTCGATCACACCATCGGCGAGTCGTTCTACAACGAACGGCTGGCACCGATGGTCGAGAAACTTAAAAAAGACGGTATTGCCAAACAGACCAATGGCGCCGTCGGCATCTTCCTCGAGGGGGAAGAGGTTCCGATGCTCATTCAAAAGTCGGACGGGGCCTACCTTTACGCCACGACCGATCTGGCGGCCCTGCGGTACCGGATCAATGAATTCCACCCCGACAAAATTCTCTACGTGGTCGATTTCCGTCAGTCGCACCATTTCGAACAGCTGTTCAAGGCGGCGAAACTCCTTGGGATGGATCTGGAACTGGTTCATGTCAAGTTCGGAACGGTCCTGGGGGACGACGGCAAGCCGTTTAAGACCCGAAGCGGCGACACCGTCGGTCTGGAGTCCCTCTTGGATGAGGCGCAGCGGCGAGCCTTGGCTATTGTGACCGAGGGGCGAAACTCCGATTTCTCGGATGAGGAAAAAGACAAAATCGCTCGAACAGTCGGGATCGGCGCCTTGATTTACGCCGATCTTTCTCAAAACCGAGAGTCGGACTACACCTTTAGTTTCGATAAGATGCTGGCGATGAACGGGAATACCGCCGCCTATATGCAGTATGCTTACGCTCGGATTCGAACCATCTTCTCCAAGGGGGATGTCGATCCGCTTGTGCTTCACCGTCAGCTTTCCGAGGGGACGGCACAGGTCCTGCTGGAGCATCCGGCCGAGCGGGCGCTGGCGCTGGCGCTGCTTAAGTTCGCCGACGCGCTGGAGATGGCGGCTAAAGACTATCGGCCGAATCACCTGACCGCCTATCTTTACGATCTGGCGGGGCATTATTCGACATTCTTCGAGAACTGTCCGGTTCTTAAGGCCGAATCGGCACAGAAGCGCGACAGCCGGCTGATTCTGTGCGACTTGACCGCGCGTACGATCCAGCAGGGACTGGCGCTTCTGGGGATCGGTACGGTGGAGCGAATGTGATCGAGCATACAAACAATCAGGTTTGTAACCCCGGTGGCGGGTTTTAACGAAAGAGGTTTTAAGGATGATCCGTGTTTTCAACACTTTAAGCCGAACCAAGGAAGATTTCGTTCCGGTGCGGGAAAACAAGGTCGGTATGTATCTTTGCGGGCCGACCGTCTATAAACCGAGCCACATCGGCCATATGGTCGGGCCGGTGATCTTCGACACGATTAAGAAGTACCTCGTCTATTCGGGGTACGACGTCACGTTTGTCGTCAACATTACCGACGTCGATGACAAGCTGATCCAGGAATCGAATCGGCGCGGCCTCCCGATGGCCGAAATCGCCCGTGAGATGACCGAAGACTACTGGTCGAACCTCGCCGCGATGGGAGTCGACTCGATTGACAAGTTCCCGAAGGCGACCGAGTATATAGATGACATCATTCGTTTCACGCAGGATCTGATCGAGAAGGGGTACGCCTACGAGTCGAACGGCGATGTCTATTTCAAGGTCGAGAAGTTCGAGGGGTACGGCAAACTCAGCAATCGAACACTCGATCAGATGCTCGGCGAGGGAGGCGGAACCGCCGATCGGAAGAGCTCCAGTTTCGACTTCGCACTGTGGAAATCGGCCAAACCGGGGGAACCCTCCTGGGATTCCCCCTGGGGAAAGGGGCGTCCGGGCTGGCACATCGAGTGTTCGGTGATGAGCTGCTCTTTGCTGGGCGAGACCTTTGATATCCACGGCGGCGGCCTGGATCTGCAATTCCCCCACCATGAAAACGAGATCGCGCAAAGCGAGGCCCGCCACGGAAAACCGATGGCGAAATACTGGATGCACAACGGGCTGATGCAGGCATCCAGTGAGATCGGCAAGCTGGGCGGGCGCAAGACGCACGCGGCCGCTCCCGCCCCGAAGGAGGGGGACCTCGCTTCGCAGGAGGGGGGGAAGATCAGCAAGTCCAAGGGAGCCAGCGCCTTCCGCGATATGCTCAAAACCACCAGTCCCGAGCGGATCCGCTTCTTCCTGCTGTCGACGCATTACCGCCGTCCGATCGACTACAGCCTGGAGCGCTTAGCCGAGGTGGGGAAAGGGCTGGAGACCTTCTACCGCTTCTTCCAGCGGTTTGAGCGTGTGACGAAGCGTGATTTCTATACGGTCCCCTTCCCGAAGACCCGCGTGGATGGGGATGCCTTTATCGCCCAAACGGCTGCTCTTCAGGGGAGTTTAGGACAAGCGATCTGTGCCGAACGCGAAAAATTCCTCGCGGCGATGGACGACGACTTCAACACGGGGAAGGGGATCGGAATCCTCTTCGATATGCTTCGAGCGCTGAACCGATTCATCGAAGGGCGAAAGCTCGAAACCGAACCGACGGCCGACGGGATCGAGGAACTGACAGCGGCGGTGTCGCTCTTCCGTGAGGTGACGGCGGTTTTAGGGCTCTTTCTCAAGAAGATCGAGGAACCGAAAGCCGAGGCGGCCGACGATTCGCTTTCCGAAGCTCTGATGGCGATTCTCATCGAGCTTCGGCAATCGGCCAAGAAAAATAAGGATTACGCCACGGCCGACAAAATTCGTGACGCCTTGACGCCGTTGGGGATCAAGATCGAGGATCGCCCGACCGGTCCGGTCTGGAGTCGGATCAAACAGTAAAGGATGGATAACGCGGCGCGCCGTGAAATGTGTCCGGCGCGGTATTTTCGTTTCTTCCCGAAGCGCGCTATGGTCAACGATCGTTTTTTCTATTGGCTGGGACGGCTCTTCTACGAGCCGCCCCAGACGGTTTGGGACGAGCTTCCGACCGAGCGCGGCGACTCGATGAAGGCCGGGGAGCTCACAAGAGAAGAGTTTCTTGAACAAGCGGAACCGTTCTTGGCCGAAGAGTTCCTCTATTATCGCCTCAAGGATCAGCTCCCCGCGCCGTATCTGGAAAAATTTAAACAGTCTTTCCTATCCGCCTTCGGCAGTTCGGTTCAGACCGAGATCCCTCTGCAGGCGCTCTATCGCCTCTTCGAGGAAAACTCCATTCGTTTCGCGCCGATCAAGGGGATCGATCTGGCCTGGAGAATCTACCCGTCGCCGGCGCTGCGCCGATTCAGCGACTGGGATATACTCTTTCATCCAGAGGATTGCCAAAGGGCGACGGAACTGCTCTTCGCCAACGGCTGGATATCTCCCCACTTTTCGCCGGATCCACCGATTCACCACCACTATGCTCCCTTTTACCGGGGACGTATCATGCTTGAACCGCATCGGGCCCTTTCGAGGTTAACCGAGATCGAACCGGCGGAAGTCTGGGAGGAGATACATCCTGTTTCGGGGACACGACACGCTTTAAGTCCCGAGCTGTACGCGTTTCTCTTGGAGCGTCACGCCTGCGCCGACGGATTTCGAGTGAGGCATGTACGCTACCTGCTCGACGCGGCATTCTTGATGGTGAAAACGCCGATCCAGTGGGATCGTGTCCGTCACCTGGCCCGTCGGTGGCATCTCCCTTATCCGGGGAATTTTTTCGGCGCGTACGCGGCGTTTTTTCCGAAGGAAATCCTTACCGCGATGAATCCCGATCCCGTCCGCGCCGAGGCCTACCGGCAGCTGATCCGGCTTCCGGATCAGTTTGGCACGCTCAAACGTGAGGAATGGTCTATGCAGCGATACTTCTCTGTGAAGTGGGTTCGGCATCATCTCGGTCGGCTTTCCCCGCGAGGGATACGGAATTATTACAACCTTCCCGCGCACGGGGCGTACGGGCGGCTGATTGGCGGTTATTTTCGAATCATTCGGCAGTACGCCGGTTTTTGCTTTCACCGATTTGCCCTGCGTCGCTCGGTGAAACGCTATCAGGATTTACTTAAGCTGGCGGAGGGGGATAATGAAAACGCTCGGACCTGAAACCCCCCTCTTTCGGCTGGCGTTCTGTCGGGACTTTCGGAAATACTCTATCCCGATTCTCCTGGCCGATATGTTGTTGGTCTTGGTCAACTGTGTCTCGCCGCTGGCTCAGCAGCGGCTGATCGACGCCGCCGACAACGCTGACCGCGCGATGGTGATCACCGCGGCGGTGGTGGTCGGCGTTCTTTTGGGATTGCGTTTTCTCTTTGCCTCCCTCTCGCGATGGATACGAGGCCTTTTAACGATCTCGGCCCGTCCCATTCTCAAGGCCGGCCTGTTTCGCCGCCTTTTGGCTCTCCCCGAAGAGTACCTGCGCAGCCGCGGAGCGGGTTATTTTTTTAATCGTGTTCAGAATGACATCACAGAGGTGATCGGTTTCCTCAACGGGGGAAACCTGACTGTCTGGCCCGAATTTCTCAAGCTCGCCTTGGCCTTTGGGATGATCCTTTGGATTCGTCCCGAGTGCGCTTTGCTGACGATTCCCTTTCTTTTGCTTCAGGTGTTCGTCTGCCTGAAGTTTCGCCCGCGTCAGTACGATCTGTCCCGTCAGATGCAGGAGTGCGCGGCGACCGAGCGGCACGTGATGCAGGAATTTCTCAGCGGACACACGACGATGAAAACCCACGCTGTTTCCCAGCGCGCGGGTGATCGTGTCGAGACGGGGCTTCGCCGCTGGAGCGCTCTTGCTAAAGCGCGTCTGGTGAACGAAAACTGGTTTCGGACCTGGATCCAGATGCCGATCTGGCTGTGCAGCGGTATTGTGGTGGTCACGGGGCTGCTCGGTGTTGTCCGCAAAGAGTCGACCTTAGGCGAGGTATGGGCGCTTCTTCGCCTTTTGACGCTGGTCTTCGCGCCGGCCCGTACTCTGGCGGGGGTCTTTGTTCAGACTCAATCCGCCCGTTCGGCCTGGAATCGCCTGGCCGAATTACTGAGTCAGCCGACGGAGCAGCAGACCGGGGAAGCCCCCACGCTCACGGCGCCTCGCCGCCTGGAGGGGGATCTGAGCTTTCGGGATGTGACGTTTGGGTACTCCCCCGACCGTCCCGTCTTTGATCGATTCAACCTGACGATTCCGCGCGGGCGGACCCTTTTCATCACCGGGCCGAACGGAAGCGGCAAGAGCACGCTGCTGGCGCTTCTTCTGCGGCTGTATGAGCCGGCCTCGGGGGAAATCGTGATCGGGACCGCGCCGATTCGGCAATACAGTCTAAGTGACTACCGCTCGCGGATCGGCTATCTTGGTCAGTCCCCGGAATTTATCCGGGGGACACTCCGTGAGAATCTGCTTCTTGGCTGCCGCGGCCGTGACGACGATGAGATTCTCGAGATCTTTCGTTCTTTGGACTGTGCAAATCTGGTGACCCGGCATCCGGCGGGCCTCGACGCTCCAGTGGCGGAACGGGGAGAAAACTTTTCCGGGGGAGAACGTCTTCGCCTGGCCCTTGTTCGTGAATTGCTCCGCGATACCGATATTCTTCTGTTTGATGAACCGGCCGCCCCCCTCGATACGGAAGGACGGCAGCGTTTTTATACCCTTCTGGAGACACTTCCCGCGGGGAAGACGGTTCTGGCCGTCGTCCACGACCTGCCGCCGGGAGCCGAGCATATTCTGCGCCTCTGCCCGTGTCCCGACAAAATTGTTAGGTAATTTCTTTGGATTCCATCGATTTTTTTGAACAAAAGGACGATACCGGCAATACGGTTTTCCGCCTAAGGCGGGAGAGGTCTGTTTGATGGATCGCGACACTGCAAAAGGAATTGCGGAGTATGAATGCTACCTTCACGAACGTTGGAAGGATTCCACGGGCGGGGGCGTTAGGCGCCGCTGTCGGTGGGGTGGTATTGACGATGGCTATATTGACCAGTTCCGTCCTTTACGCTCAATATAGCAATGCCTTTTTGATCGACAGCGACGAGGTTCCCGCGTCTTTTTCCTCGACGACTTACCTGTCGGCCGGCCTGACGCAGGAATTGGGGGATGATCTGAGTGTCCCGCCGATTCCTCAGGTGTCGACACAGTCATCCTCAAGTTCCCTTCCGGATGATGATACCGTCGTGTCAGAGGACGAGCCGCTGTTTAATCCCGATGACTACCTGACGAAGAGTGAATTCCAGGATCACGCCAGCAAACTGGCCTGGAAGAAGGGTGATTTTACCTTCACCCCCTACGGATTTGTCTGGGTCAACGCGGTGATGAACTCCCAGGCGTGTGTCACCGATTGTTTCCTGCTCTACAACCAAAGCCCCGATGTGAACGACGCGGCCTCCTGCGGCGTGGACGCGCGAACCAGCCGAATCGGTATGAAGATCGACGGTCCCAAGGTCTGCGGAATCTATGACCTTAGCGGCACCTTTGAGGCCGACTTTCAAGGAGCCGCCAACGGGTCGCGGAACAAGGGGCAGATGCAGTTCCGCAAGGCGTACATCGAGCTGATCGACCGGGCGAACGACGCTCGCCTTGAGTTCGGCCAGGATTGGGATACCATTTCGCCTCTGGCGCCGCAGATGCTCAACTACCTCCCCTGTGGTTTTGTGGGGAATATCGGATACCGCCGGGCGCAGATTCGGTATGAGAAGGGGTTCACTTTCTCTCCCGATTTCAAATCGAAGTACACCATCGGGATCGCCGATCCGTTCCCGGGTGATTTTCTCACGACCCCCGGTGTCTCGGCCTGCTCCGGAGGATGGCCTATGGTGCAGGGACGGGTGGCCTTTAGTTTCGGCGAGCACTGTCATTGCGGCAGGGCGACGACGATCGGTTTCTCGGGCCACATTGGACAGAACGTCTATCAGTTTTCGGGGGTGACCGCGCGCACGCCGACCTGGTCGTACAATGCCGATCTTGATGTTCCGATCGGTCGCCGGTTTCGCCTTCTTGGGGAATATTTCTTTGGTGAGAACCTCAGTACCTTCTGCGGCGGGATCAACCAGGGCGTCAACAACGTCACCCACGAGTCGATCCGCGATCAGGGGGGGTGGATCTGCCTGAATTCCAAGCTGTCCGATAAGCTGACGAACAATATCGGCTGCGCGATCGACCAGCCCTTCGAGGATGATCTGCAGGGGATGGCCGGCGCGCGGACCTGCAACAAGGGGATCTTCACAAACTTCCTCTACCAGTGGAACAAGGCGTTTATGACCGGTCTGGAATTCGGAAACTGGAAGACCGAATACCTCGATATGGCTCCGGGAGAGAATCTCCGTATCGAGTTCGCGGCGCAGTACCTCTTCTAGCGTCGCTGTTTCACGCGGGGCGCTGCCGCTTCGCTTCGGAAAGAACGTTCGGGGCGCTTTCCTCCTTGGAGGAAGGCGCCCTTTCTCGTACGAGGAAAACCCCCGCGATGAGGGCAATCGCCGGCTGAATCGGCCCTCGATCAAAGATTTCGGCGGGGAAAACAAGATAAATCGCGACAATCGCGGCGACCGCGGCCAGCGGCCAAAGCCAGCCGGCGGGGCAGGGGCGCCCGGCGCAGAGCTTCAGCAGAAGTTTGAGCAATCCCAGCGCCGCCAGAAGAAACTCCACACCGTAGAAAAGACGCACCCCCGTTCGAATCTGATCGGTTGTCTCGGGGGGAAGCTGCTCTATCCGCTGGGGCGCGAGCCGCCACAGGGAGGCCATTCTTGATCCCGCTGCCCAAAAGAAATCGTTAGGCCTCCGGCGAATCGTCTCTTGGGCGAGTCTCGCCGCTAAGGTGTTCCGAACCACCTCGGCTTGGGGAGTGTCGGCCGTGATTCCGAGTCGGTCATATTCGCTTTGAAGGCGCTCTTCCCACTGCCGGCGGAAGGTTTCTTCATCAAAGGGAATCAGCAGCTTGTACGTGTCGTAGTACAGAGGGTTATTCCCCAGATAGAGGGATTCGCCCGCGCGCGAGGTCATCAGCAGGGGGCGGCCGAACAGACGCTCGTTTCTGAGTTCCCAAGGAAGGAGAACAATCGCCGCGGCGGCAAGGAAAACAAACGCGGCGGCATGTGTCACAGGCCGTTCTCCGGATCGAAGCCAAGGCAGGACCAATAAAACCAGTACGATCAGCGCCATAAGGGGGAGGAAGAACCAATGCAGCACAGCGCCGAGACCGCAGCAAAGGCCGGCGGCGAACAACAAAACCCATTGCCCCGGACCGGCGCGATGTCGGGCGAAAACAAGGGAGAAGATGACCGCGGCCGTAAAAAACGCGATGGCGGTATCGGGAAGCACCATACGCGAGCGGTACAGGAGAATCGGATCGGCGGCGGTCAAAAGCGCGCAGACCCAGGCGATCCACTCCGGGAGCCGCAGTCCCAAGGCGGTCTGAAAGACCAAGACCACCGCCGCGACCCCCAATATCCAATGAAGAAGCGCCACGGAGGCGTTGGGGGAGAGCATCAGGTGATTGATCCACTGTTTGGGGACACTTTGGCCGGCGCGCTCGGGGGTCACGGGGCGGCTGCAGCACGAAACGGCGGCCAGCATGGCCGGATACAAAGGGGGAAGGCTGGCCGTCGGGGTTTTTCCGCGAAGCAGGGCACCCTCCGAGCGGAGGGTGCGCGCCGCCTGGCGGTAATGTTCCGGATCGCGGTCGAACGAGCGCGTGTCGAGAAACAGTACCGCGCCGCGGAGGAAAAACGCCAGAAAGAAGATACCCAGAAGGGAACGCGCGTGGCTGTTTTGAGTCATTCGACTATCCTTATTCAATCGATAAAAACCCGATCGGTCCGCGTCGATTACGATTTGGGATTCTCCGCTTTGAGCGGGGATTGCGGTTCGCCCGAAACGACTGACAGAAATTGTATCTCCTTTGCCGGTTCACGGTAATACCGAGCGGGATTTCTCCCCGCGGGGAAATGGTTCCTATCGGCGGAAGAAAGAGAAAATTTTCCGGGGAAGGATGTTGCTATTTGCAGTCTTATCTGTCATAATGACCTTATAGCAGGTCACATCCGGCGTGGAAAACGATTCTTTCCGCGCGCGGGTGTTTCAATAGTCACCAATCTTAAGGAAATGGCGTTTTATGAGTGAGCAGACAGTAGCGAAGCCCGGATGCGTGATTCCTCGGCTTCAGTTGGCGTATTTGCTTCAGTTCGCGATCTGGGGCAGCTGGTCGATCGCCCTCGGCGGTTATATGTTTGGGAAGATGACGGGGGGCCATATTGGTGCCCTCTATCAAGCGGTTCCGATCGGGGCGATTGTCGCGCCGTTGTTCATTGGCCCGATCGCCGACAGGTTCTTCAGCGCGCAGAAGATGCTCGGTGTTCTTCACCTCATCAGCGGCGCGGCGCTGGTCGCCTGCGGCGTCATCAGCGCCCACGCCGAGGCGGCAGGACAGGCTGTGGTGCCGTTCTGGCCGATCATGATTTTAATGCTTATCTCCGGGCTGTGTTACATGCCGTCAATCCCGCTGATCAACGCGATCGTCTTTAAGCATGTCCCAGAGAGCAGCAAACAGCCGGGGATCTTTATCTTCGGGACCATCGGCTGGATTTTGGTCTGCCTCATTGTCGAGGTATTCGCCGGCGGTGCCGCGGAACCGAAATTCTTCTTTATCGGCGGCGGCTGCGGTCTGGCACTGGGGCTTTACGCGTTCACCCTTCCGAATACCCCGCCGAAGGGGGCCCCGGCCCCGGGAGAGAAGCGGGACGCCCTCGGGCTGGGCGCGCTGAAGATGTTTGGCGATCCGAAGTTTACCATCTTCGTCCTTTGCGCCTTCGCGGTGAGCATCTTCGGGAGTAACTTCTACTTCCCCGCTTTGGTGCCGTACCTCTCCCAGAACGGTTTGCCGTCCCCGGTGGCGCTGGGAACCCTCAACCAGTTCTCTGAGCTCTTCTTTATGGCGCTGCTGGCGGTTCTGGTCTCGCGCATTGGCCTGAAGTGGGTCCTCGTTCTTGGGATGAGCGCCTGGGCCGCGCGTTATTTTATCTTCTCTCAGGATGGTCAGCAGTTCGCGTACGCAGGTCTTCTCCTTCATGGGATGGCGTACGCCTACCTCTACACCGCCGCTTACATGTTCGGCGACAAGGTCGCTCCCGATAACCTCAAGGCGTCGGTGCAGTCGCTCCTGGCATTCCTCCTCCTCGGTATCGGTCAGGTACTCAGCGGCCTGTTCTACGGAATGCAGATTGATAATTGCAAGGCCCAGATGGATAATTTCCCTAACGATGTTCCGATGGCTAAAGTCTCTTGGAGTACCAAGGATGCCGCCGAGAATCCGCTGCGGTTCCTCGATTTGGCCAAGTCGGTCCAATATCTGCAGGGTACAAAGAGTGTCTTTGATCTGCAGCCGAACGACCTGGTTAACTTCCAGAATGAGGATGGAACCATCAATTTGGACGCTATTAATGCTGCCGACAGTGAGATGGTGTTTGGCGAAACCGAATCCGCGAAGGTCGGGAGAGACGAACTTAAAGCCGGTCTCGACGAGGTCGCAAAAGTTTGTGGGAAGGATGTGTCCCAGTTGACGCGTGATGATTGGCTCTCGGTCCAGAAGAACAACTGGAAACAGTTCTTCTCGGGCAAGCCATTCTTCCCGGCTTACTTCTGCCTCTTCTGGGTCGTCCTCTTCATTCTCTTCGGGCGCGAGCCGCAGG
>CADBTE010000110.1 GCA_902797455.1 uncultured Planctomycetota bacterium
GCCGTCGAGGCCGCTGGTGCCGCGCGGCCAGTAGACGGTCGCTTCCTCGGACTTGGCCAGAAGCTCCCCGGCGGTCTGACCGTCATCAACGTTCGGGTCGACCACGTACCCGCCGGTCTGGTAAGCCAGAACACTCAAGGTGTTGTTGTCAACCATCGTCCCATTGCCGTAGGCGCTGAAGGTCACGCGGCTGTCGCGCATCTGGCGGGTGACCGTATCGACCTCTTTGCCGCTGAAGACCGTTCCGGTACTCAGACCGCGGCCGACAAAGACAATCGAGCGGCGATCGGCGCCGTCATCGGCCAGCGCCTCGGTCGCCGCCGCGAGGGCGCCGCCGAGATCCATCGCCCCCATCGGGGTATTTTTCTTCAGAGCGTCGAGCGCCTTGGCCATCGCCGGGGAATTGACCTCGGTCAGCCCGCCGGTGAGGGAATTGGTCTGGGAATCAGCGGTCATCAGGTTGACCCGGCTCCCCTTGGGGAGGCCGCTGATCAGAGCGCTGACCGTCTCTTCGGCGCGGGTGCGAATGGCTTTGCCCATCTGGGCCGCGGAGGTATCGACCAGCACCACCACATCGACCGGCCCGGACAGCTGCTGCGGCCCCTGCAGAGAAACGAGAAGGTGCGTCGTCCCGTCCGCCTCGAATGTCTCGACACTAACCGGGATATTCGCGTTCCCTGAGGAAAGAGTCAGCTCCGGAACCGCTGTTTCACTGTCGGCCCGCGCGGTCTGGGCGTCGTTGAGCGCCGGCGCCGCCCAAAGGCAAGGCGCGGCCAGCAAAGCGAACACCACTTTGAAAAGACGGTTTTTCATATATCTGTTCCTTCTTACGAAACAATGGATATCGGCCCGGCGAAAATGCGCATTTCGCCATGGCATCGTTTACGCGTAAAGTCGCCCTATAGATTATTCAATTATAAACTACTTTACCCCATATACCCCATCGTCCCCAGGGAAAACAGCCATCCTTTATAGCCGTTTTCCCCGGCCGTTTTGGGATTAATCGACAGAAACCACATAATCCGCCGCCTCAGGCGCTACAACCGATGTAACGGATAGCACCTGTTTTGCCGCGGACAAACGTAATCTTCCGCCAGAACTCTCTATCTTACAAATCTTACCAAATCCATTGTCTTCAAGCAACTGGGCAGATTCGATAATCTAGAGAATTTTCTTCTTCCACGAGAAAAACAACCGCGGGGGGAGAACGTCTCGTTCTCCCCCCGCCGCGGTATACTCGCCCGATGCCGCCGCTTCGGGCCGAGACTCGCTCCCCGCCCTTCCCGGGCTTGGGGTTTACTTGCGCTTCTTCTTCCTTCGTTCCCGCTCCAACCGTTTCCGGTTCGCCTCGCGCTCTTTGGGGGTGAGCCGTTTCCCCGTCCCCTTCTTTTGGGGAAGACCGGCGCCGAAGGGGTTCTGCTGAACCTGGCGGGTGAGCTCCTGCATCGCTCGCATTCGATCGGCCCCCCCGAGGGTCCCCATCTTTTTCATCATCTCGGCCATCGGCTGGAACATTTTCAGCAGCTCGGTGACCTTATTGGGGGTCACCCCCGCGCCGGCGGCGATGCGCTGACGGCGGCGCGAATCGATGATCGACGGGTTATTTCGCTCCTGCGGGGTCATCGAGTCGATCAGACCGCCGATCTTGCGCAGCTGATCATCGGCGTCGATATCGGCCGACCCCATCAGTCGGGAGATTTGGGACATGCCGGGGATAAAGCTCATCAGCTTGCCGAAGGAACCGAGCCGCTTGAGCTGCGACATCTGCTTGCGGAAGTCCTCCAGCGTGAAGACCCCCTCTTTCAGGCGGCGCTCCTGCTCTTCAAGCTCCTGCCGATCGAACTTCTCCTGAGCCGACTCGATCAGGGTCGCCAGGTCTCCCATGCCGAGGATTCGGCTGGCCATACGGTCGGGATGGAACTCTTCCAGCCCATCGAGCGTCTCGCCGGTTCCGATAAACTTAATCGGAACGCCGGTAATCGCCTTGACCGACAGCGCCGCGCCGCCGCGGGTATCGCCGTCGAGTTTGGTGAGGATCACCCCGTCGAGTTCCAGCGTGTCGTTAAAGGCCTTGGCGCTGTTGACAGCGTCCTGACCGGTCATCGAGTCGACAACGAACCAGACCTGATCGGGATTGAGCCGGCGCTCGATATCGTTGAGCTGCTTCATCAGCTCTTCGTCCACGTGAAGACGCCCCGCGGTATCGAGGATCAGGACGTCGGCCCCTTGGTCGGCCGCCTTTTTGGCCGCGTCCTGACAGACCGCTACCGGGTCTTTCGACTGACGATCGGTGTAGACGGGGACCCCGAGCGAGGAACCCAAGACCTCGAGCTGGTCGATAGCCGCCGGTCTCTGGAGGTCGGCGGCGACAAGCATCGGCTTATGCCCCTGAGACAAA
>CADBTE010000111.1 GCA_902797455.1 uncultured Planctomycetota bacterium
AGAAAACTGTCCCGCAGAGAACCGTTCCCGCAGAGAAGTGTTCCGCAGAGAACCGTTCCCGCAGAGAACTGTTCCCGCAGAGAACCGTTCCCACAGAAAACTGTCCTGTAGAAAACTGTCCCGCAGAGAACCGTTCCCACAGAGAACTATTCCCACAGAGAACTGTACACAGCGGCGGCGAAACCGCTGATTATTTCCCTTGTGTCCGTACAACCGCGTCGGCTGTACGGACACAAATATTTTTCACCCGGCACAACCAAGAAAGGAAAATGCCCTATGTCGACGTGTAAGATGTGGTGTCAGATGTATGAAAAGAAGGCCCAGCGCGGGGAACCGGCTTCGGTCATCCTCGAGATCGCGGTTAAGGAGAGCGACTTCAAAATCAAGGAGTCGTATCTGTGGCGCGTGTACGGATTCCACGATTCCTCGAAGTTCGATCCGAAGGAATTTCTCCAGTCGATCCGGTCGTCGACCGCCAGCTGGGACATGAGAATCAGCGGTGCCCGGCAGACCCTCAAGCGGGGATTCACCTTTGATGTCCCGCAGGAGATGTTCGCCGAGAAACACAGCGGCATAACGAATTTTTCGTATCTGCTTCCCCACGACGCCGACGTGTCGATCTCGATGGGGCGTCCATGCCCGTTCCGTCCCCGGTGGGATATGTGCTGCAGCGTCAGGAGCTGGGATACCTACGATTCGCTGCTGATTCAAAGTCAATCGGCGGACGGTCCCGGTTTCCTTTTCAAGCAGAACAACAACGGCCGCAGGTATTCCTTGGACGTCATGCCCTTGCTGGAGGAGCTTCGTCCCTACGCCCGGCAAAGCCGGGGTCTTTTCAATCTGCTGGTCGGCCCCGAGGGACTGGTGATCAGAATTTGGGAATCCGAGCTTCCCCGGCTCATCGAACGTATCCGCGAGACGCAATCGTGGGACGAAGTTCAGGATCTCACCCCGAAACCGACGACGGATCCGACGGATCTGAAGACCGACAACTAGGAACCAAAATAGAAAGGAACACAGATTATGAAAACTGCTTTATTCAGTCAGGACGGGCGTCCATTGTTTTTCTTCGTCGGCCATCCTTTCCTGAGGATGTACCAGTTCAAAGGCGCTCCCCGTGAGAGTAACGTGAATCACTTCTTCGAGATGATCTATCCCCGCGGCCAGAAGGAACAGATTCTCTATCGGGAGATGCTCGCGCTGATCAACGAACAGTTCGAGGAACATCCGGAAGAATCGATCCCCGAGAAATCCCTCGATGTGACGATCAAGATGGACATCCCCGACCCGGCGGCCCCGATGTTCCTCGAGCGGTTCGAAAAGGATCCCGACTGGGATCTGATCAGCGGCTCGACGGACGAGCCGTCGAAAAAGACCGCGGACGAACCCCAAGAGTGACCCCCTTTCCGCGAGATGAGAAAAAGCGCGGCCCTTCTGTCGGGCCGCGCGCTTTGCGTGTATCGTCAAGAAACCGCGCCTCGAAAAAAATCGAGTCAAAATAAGCCGGGAATCTTGTCAAAAACGCGAATGATCTCCCCTATTATTATCAATGAGGCAGTCAAACCGCACGGACGCCGGAGAACATTTTTTGTCTCGGGCGTCCCTGTTTGACGCCCCTCAAAAGGGATGTGTTTAACAACGAAGCATCAAGAAAAGAAAGGTGAAACGATGAGTCGTTACTTAACCAAACGTCTGTTAGGAAACTCCGCTTACTATATCCACACGCGGTCGTCGAAGAAAACCTCCGATGATCTGCAGTATGTCTCCCCGATTCCCGTGCCGCACCCGGGGGAATTTCTCTTCCGCCATAAGTGGCACAACGTTGAGAAGGATAAACGAGAGGAAGACAAGTTCTACGTGATCAGCATCGAACACAAGAAGGTGCTGCGATGGTTCCCGACGATGAATGACTGCGTCACGTTCATCGATGCCATCTGTGAACAGAGCGCCTGATTCCCCCTTCCCGCGGCGAGGTAAAAAAACGCGCGGCCCGTTTTACGGCGGACCGCGCGTTTTTTTGTGTCATCGCCCCGCACCGGGCTTTAGTCCAAAAACACCCCCTCGCGCAGCAGCGTCGGGACATATTCTTCCGTCACGTAGCTTAAATCGCGGCTGATCAGCGCCTCGACCTCGAGTTTGAAGCCGTTCGACAACATCTGGGCGATCTCTTTCTGCCACGATTTCTTTCTGGCGAACCAGGGGTACTCGGCGATTTGGCGCGCCCGGCGGCGGTCGGTGTCGTTGAGCGAGATCTTCACGCTGTCCGAGAGCTTGCACCGCTCGAAGTCGCGGCTGCGCAGGCCGATGAACTTCGCCTCCGGGATCGCCATGCGCTGCGACTCGTACGCCAGATTGATCGACCCCTGCTTGATGACGCTGTAGATGTAATACCCCCACGGGTCGTTATCGAGCAGGCAGTAGACCGGAAGTTTCAGCTCGTTGTGCAGACGATTGAGCATTCGGCGCACCCCGCGCGGCGGCTGACCGGCGCCGTGGGTGAGAATACAGTTGTGCTGCTTCCAGAATTTATCCTCGTTGAACCGCTGCCAGACGGTCCCTTTTTCGACGTGGAGGATAAATTTGGCGTTGCACTTTTTGAACTTAATGACATCCGGCTCGACGATCGACGGGACGGCGTAGCCGCCGGAGCCCATCCGGGAGCAGTCGATTTCGTCTCCCTTGTCTTCCAGGATGATATTGCCGACCATATCTCCCCGCTTATCGGCGAAGAGATGAAGCTCCTCGCGCAGCGCGTCGAGCAGAACCTCGCAGTCTTCGATGATCGGGTCGCACTCCCCCTGGTCGGCGAAGGTCGGTTCCTTCGTCGGCTTGATATCGTGCTTGAGCATATAGTACAGACCACGGATGCTCGTGGTTTTTCCCATTTCGATGAGCTTTTTGGTGCCGCTGGCGACCAAGATGGTCTGCATAAAGCTCTTCGCCTGGCCCAGGTTGAAGAGCTGGCGGTCGGTCGTGCGCTTCCCCATTTCGAGGATGCGCCGGGTGGCGTTGTAGCGGATATTCGACAGCGTCCGCGCGGGGATCGAGATCGACGGATCCCGCTGAGCCCGGATGCGCCGGCGCAGGAGGTCGGCCAGACTCCGGATACTCTCGAGGGTCCGCTGATCTTGCTTGGAAAAGTCAGGCATTTTGGTTCCTTCCAAAAACTCGGGCGGTTCGGCCTACCAGCGCGCCTCAGGTCTCGATGCGGCACTTGGGGAGCGCTTTCTTGAGCGCCTCAAGCTGGGCGGCGCCCGACTTGTCGGTGATCCCCGTCCCCTTGAGATAGAGGGTCTTCAGGGAAGCCATCGCGCCGAGCTTCGCCAGGGCGTCGGCCGTCAGACCGGCGTTTTCGCGCAGGTCGAGCGTCTCCAGATTCTTGAACTTCAGCACAGAGTCGATCGCCTCGTCGGTCACGGCGACGGCGCGCAGCTGCAGCGACTTGAGGTTCGGGGAGTTCGCGGCCAGGCCGGCCAGCGCGTCGTTGTTCAGAGGAATCGAGAAGAACGACGCCTTCTCCAGGTCTTTGAGGCCCGACAGCGCGTCGGTCAGACCGGCGGCGTCGACACTGGCCAGCTCCGAGAGTTCCAGCGTCTTGATCGTCGTGTTGTTCTTCAGCGCGGCGATCCCCTCGTTCGAGACGTTCAGGTCACGCAGTTCCAGGCGTGTCAGCGGCAGGGCGGCGACACCGGCGACCGCCGGGTCGAGGAACCCCTTGCAGCGGAAGATCCGCAGCCCCTTGAGCGCCGGCATCTGCTGGAAGAAGGGGACCGCGGCGTCGGTGATATCGCCGCAGTCCTGGAACTCGACAAAGGTCAGCTTCTGCGCGGCGGTTAAATGCTCGACCCCGGCGTTGGTGATCGAGAAACGGAACTGAAGCTCTTCCAGTTCAGGGAGCTTCGCCAGGTACTTGGCGCCGTTGTCCGAAACGTCGGAGCAGCCGCGCACATCGACCTTCTTGAGCGTCACCGCCTTGGCGATCTTGTTCATCCCCGAGTTGGTGAAGCTGTTGTAGTGGGCGTGCAGTTCGGTGAGTTTCGGCATCGAGGCCAGAACCGCCAGCGCGGCGTTGTCGAGCTTCAGGTCGCGGCGGATATCGAGCATCGTCAGCTCGGGGAGCTTGGCCAGGCTCTCAAGACCGGCGGCGGTGATATCGGCGTTGTTGATCGTGACACTG
>CADBTE010000112.1 GCA_902797455.1 uncultured Planctomycetota bacterium
CCCAAGGATGGTCAGAAATCCTCGGGCATCCGCGCGATTTGCGCCTGAGTAAAGACCGGTCCCTCTTTGCAGACATAGGTATGTCCGCAGTTGCAGCGGCCGCACTTCCCCAGGCCGCACTTCATCCGGTTTTCGAGACTCGTGTAGATCGCCTCGTCGGGGATGCCGAGCTTCTGAAGGACCGGAAGCGAGAATTTGATCATAATCGGGGGGCCGACGACCAGGGCGACGGCATCCGATCCGCTGATTCCGGCCTCGCCCAGCACGGTCGGGACAAAACCGACCCGGCCGTTCCAATCGGGGGTCTCCCCGCCCGGGTCGACGGTCTTCACGATATCGACGTTCGGGTATTGAGCCCACTGGTCGAGTTCGTCGCGGAAGACGAGTTCGCCGACACTTTTCGCGCCGTAGACCACGGTGATTTTACCGTATTTTTCGCGGTTTTCGAGCGCTTCCAAAATAGCGCAGCGGATCGGCGGCATCGCGATACCGCCGCCGACGAAGATGAGGTTCTTCCCAACCCATTCCTCCATCGGGTAACTGTTCCCGTACGGGCCGCGAAAGCCGATCACGTCGCCCGGCTCCACGCGCCACAGCGCGTCGGTGACTCGTCCGGTTCGGCGGAAACAGAACTCGACCACGTCGCTGGAAGTGGAGCAGCAGATATTGAAAACCGACTCTCCGACGCCGAAGACCGAATAGAGCCCAAACTGGCCGACACGGAACGCGCTTTTGAATTTCTTCTGCTCTTCCGGGTCGATAAAGGCGATTTTGACCGACTTGACGTCTTTGGTCTGCTGAACGACCGACACAACGGTCATTCGGGACGGCTGATAGATATTTTCCTGCGCTTGCATAGCTTAGGTCCTTGAGAGGGTTCCCGAGAGGTCCGCGAAAAAGACCCTCGGGAACGGTCCTGAATCGGATTATTTGTCTGAGGTGTTCCGAACCCAAAGCGGCGGAACCGGCATTAAGTCTTCGGCGGCTTCGGAGCTGATCTTCTCCAGCGCCGGCTTGATTCCCAGCGCGGCCGAGCACAGCCGCGAGCAGTTGCCGCAGCCGGTACAAAGGATGGCGCCGAATTTTTCGGGGTAGATCGCGAATTTGTGCGTGATTCTCTGACGCTGGCGGGCCCCCTGGTCGGGACGGGGGTTATGCCCGGAGGCGTGCAGGGTAAACAGGGCCGACTGGCAGTAGTCCCAGTTCTTGACCCTCCGTCCCTGCTGGTAACTCCCCTCGTCCACGATATCGAAGCAGTGGCAGGTCGGGCAGACCGACGTGCAGGCGCCGCAGCCGACGCACTGACGCGCCAGCTCGGCCCACAGCGGGTCGTTAAAATGGCTGTTGAGCCAGCGGGTGATCTTGGCGGTGTCGAGCGTTGCCTTGGGGCCCTCGCAGGCATGGCCGACGTCGCTCGATTCGGTGGTCTTGCCCGCGAACAGGACCTTCCCCTTTTCGGTGAGGAGGCGGACCTCGAAGCGGTCGCCGTCGAGCGGATAGAGGATCGCGTCGGCGCCGGAGGTATTTTCGGGGGAACCGCCGACGTCGGTGCAGAAGCAGTCGCTGTCGGCCTTCTGACAGGCGATCGAGACGACGGTGGTCATCGCGCGGCGCGACTGGAAGAAGCGGTCGTTGAAGTCCCAGGCGAAGACCGGGTCGAGGATCGGCAGCGAGGCGGACTCGCACGGGCGGCAGCCGAGGATCAGCTGGGGCGTGTCGAAAACCGGCGCGTCGGTCAGCTCAACATCGTTCCCCTTGCGGACGAACGTATAGAGGACTTCGTGGCGCGGGAAGAGGAACTCTTTGATACTGTTGACGCACTTGAGCGAGCCGTCCAAAACAATGTCTTTAACATCATCGGCGGCGACCTTTTGATAAAAGACCTTCCCCGACTCGGTCGGCAGGGGCGCGGCGACGATACCGCTTTGAGCGAAGTCGGCGGCCAGGCGGCGAATATCGGCTAATGAAATCACTTGACTCATTGAATGAAGTCCTCCTTATCCTCTTGCGAGAACGAACCGATCAGCGGCAGCGCGCCGGGAACCGTTCCGGAGACGGCCCCGAACTCGGTCTCGGCCGTTTGGGCGAGTGTCAGGTTGAGCAGGTCCAAGTCGATCCCCGCCGGGCAGGCGGCGGTGCAGGCGCCGCAGCCGACGCAGCGGCCGGCTAAATGGAAGGCGCGCAGAATATTCCAGGCGAAGTTGGCCGAGGGGGTGGCCGAGGTCTCGATCCGAACCGGACGGTTCTTATCGGCGACACAGACCTTGCAGTAGCACAGCGGGCAGACCTGACGGCAGGCCGAGCAGCGGACGCAGCGCGACAGCTCCTTCTTCCACCAGGCGAAACGCTCGGCGCGCGGCATCGCGCGCAGTTTCGCCAGTTTGGCGTATTTGCCGCCGGCGAAGCGCTCTTCGGCGCTGGCCGGTCCGACCGGGACGCTGGCCGGATCGCCGATCACCTCATCCACATTGGCCGGGGCGCGGGAGGTACAGATTTCGCACTTGGCGCACCGCTGGCCGCTGTCGTCGACAACGCCGGGGCAGACCATTCCGATGGCGACCACCTCTTCGCGCTGAAGCTGTCCCTCGTTGACCAGGACCACGATGGCGCGGGCGTCACATCCCTTGACGACGATCGCCGGGCGGCC
>CADBTE010000113.1 GCA_902797455.1 uncultured Planctomycetota bacterium
GAGGGGCTCCCCGAGGTGGTCGATTGGCAGATCAAATGGGCCCTGGAAAGCGGCATCTCGTTCTTCCTGGTCGACTGGTACTGGAACCGCGGCCACCGGTCGCTGGAGCATTGGATCAAGGCGTTCCAGCAGGCCCGGTACAAGGGGCAATTCAAATGGGCGATGATGTGGGCCAATCACAACGGCCCGGGGAGCCACTCGATCGAGGATCAGCGCGCCGTCACGAAGTTCTGGCTCGAGAACTACTTCAATACGCCGGAATATTATACCATCGACGGCAAGCCGGCGGTGATGATCTGGCTGCCTGAGGGAATGGACAACGATATTCGCAAAATCGAACATGAAAAGGGAAACGATCTCCCCAAGGGGATGGGGGTGAAGATGCTCCTGGACGAAAGCCGCCGCCTGGCGGTTGAGGCCGGTTACCCGGGAATCTATTTTATCGCGATGAAATGGCCCGAGACATCGACCGAGCCGGCCGATATCCAGTGGCTCAAGGACGCCGGTTTTGACTGCACCTCGATGTATCACTACATGAGTCCCGGCCCGAATCAGCCGGTGGATTACACCTTTGACTTCGACAAAGTGGTCAGTTCTTCCGCCGCTTGGCACCAAAGACGGCTGCAGACCGGTATTCTCCCCTTCCTGCCGAACCTTTCCAGCGGCTGGGACGACCGTCCATGGAACAACCATCTGGTGATCGCCAATCGGACGGTCGAGAAGTTCCGCAAGATCTGCGAGGATATGAAGGCGTACCTGGCCGAGTCGGGACAAAAGCGAATGGTGATCGCGCCGGTCAACGAATGGGGGGAGGGTTCCTATATTGAGCCGAACCGCGAGTTTGGCTTCGGGATGTACGAGGCGCTGCGCGAAACGTTCGGGAAACAGCCCGAAGGGGGCTGGCCGCCGTTCTACGGCCCGACCGATGTCGGTCTGGGCCCGTACGATTACCCGGAAGAAGAGTGATCCTCGCGAGGAATACGATACAACACAAGTTGAATACCAGGATTGAGGAGTAAATAATGAGGAAAAACATCGCTGCGTTCATGCTTTTGGCCATACTGGTTTTTTGCGGTGTCCTGCCGCGAATCACGGCGGAAGAGGAGGTTCTCAAAGAGTGGACCTTTGCCTCGGGCGATTCGGCCGCGGATTGGTCCGGCGGTTGTATCTCCACCCCCGAGGTCGTCGACGGCGCGCTTGCCGCGACGTTTAAGGCCAACGATCCGCGTCTGGTCTCTCCGGTCTTCGATATCAAGCCGGCTGTCGGACAGTACGTCGAAATTACCGCCCGCTGTGTCTCGACCTGGATGGGAGAGCTCTTCTTCGCTCCCGATCTTAGCGGTCCGTACGGCGGATTTTCACAGGCCAACAGCACCCGGTGGGATCTGATCAACGACGGTCAGACACACACCTACAGAATCTACCCCCAATGGTCGCGGCTGCCGCAGATCGTTCGGCTTCGGATCGACTTCGGGATCCCGACCCCGGATCAATTCGATAAAGAGGGGTTCGCCATCGACTCGATCCGTATCGTCGATCCGCATCTGGAACAGTTCCCGGAGAGTGACGGCCTTTGGGACTTCACGCGCGAAAGTGATTGGACGGCCGGCCCTTCCGTCGAAAAAAGCCCCGCCGGATGGCGGCTTATCGGCGGCGAGGAAGCGAGCGTCATAACCAGTCCCCTGTTCCGTCTCCCCACCGGCGGTGATCGCCCATGGCTGAGTGTCGCCTTAAAGGGAACCGCCGCCAAGGCAAAGATCGGCTACACGACCGACATCTCCGGATCGGGGGTTTCTCTGGAATTTGACCTTACCCCCGGCGACGAACCGACCATCTATAACATCCGCCTCGGAAATCAAAAAAACTGGGGTTCTGAGCTGATACTCCTGTCGCTGCAAGCGTGTGACGCCGGGGAGCTGACCGTTGAAAAAATCCAGGTCTGTTCCTCGCCTCAAGGGCCGGCGCGCCTGGAGGTTCGCCACGCGCTGGCCAGCGAGGCGATCAACCGCAGCGATACCCCGGTGCCGCTGAGCTTCACGCTCATGAATACCGGCGGCGAAGTCGCGCGCGGGGTTCGTGTCGAGGCCGAACTCCCCGAAGGAATCACGCTGGAAAATGGGCTTCTCGGTGACGCCGAGCCGTTTAAGCTCCTGGAAAAGGTTGTTTATGTCAAGTGTGACCACCCCTTCAGCGGCACGATCCCCTATACCATCACCGCCGATAACGCTCCCTCCCTAACCGGCTCTCTCGATCTGGATGTCACCGCGCCGCTGGGGCTGGAAAAGGCCGATTACGTCCCCGAGCCGCAGCCGATCCGGCTGGAAGATCCCGAGCTGGAGATCGGCGCGCTCTACTTCCCCGGCTGGTACGCCCGTTCCTGCTGGCAGAGAATTTGGTCGTCCCAGCCGATCCGCAAGCCGGTACTCGGCTGGTATCAGGAGGGGCTCCCCGAGGTGGTCGATTGGCAGATCAAGTGGGCCCTGGAGAGCGGCATCTCGTTCTTCCTGGTCGACTGGTATTGGAACCGCGGCAAAATTGGGCTGGATCACTGGCTCAAGGCGTTCCAGCGGGCCCGATAC
>CADBTE010000114.1 GCA_902797455.1 uncultured Planctomycetota bacterium
ACCTCCCCTCTACGGCCGTCATCGGCAAAGCGATTACCTCACCTTCCCCAACGCGGGGCTTTACTACCACCTAGGTCCCGCGCCGGTCGCCCTTCTTCGCGAAGAAAAAACAATGGGGGACTGGTTCGATATCCGCCAGGGGATGGCGACCGGCGACAACCGCCGATTCCTGCGCCCCTGGTACAAGATTCCCCCCGAACAGCGGGGAACGCGCTGGATCCCCTACGCCAAGGGGGAGGGAACGCGCCGCTGGGCAAGCGCGGTGGAATATTTCATCGATTGGGAAAACGACGGGGAAAAGGTGCGCGCCAGCGAAAAAAGCGTCATTCGAAACCCGGGGTATTTCTTCCGCGAGGGGGTCAGCTGGTCGTATGTGGGGACCGGCCCGATGGCGGCGCGGCTGCGCCGCCGCGGCGCGATCTTCGACGTCGGCGCCTCGACCCTCTTTGCGCGCTTCCGGGAGAAAACCTTCCCCACCGGGGCGAAGAGCGTTCGGTTAAGCGGCACCGAGGCGCTGAAACTGGCGCTGGGGTTTCTCAATACGCCGATCGCCGCGCATCTGATTCAGGCGATCAACCCCTCGACCAACTGCCAGGTGGGAGATATCAAACGGCTCCCCTTCCCGCTGGAGAGGTTTGCCGCGAAGGCCGGCGGGATCCTCCCGGCGGTCACGCGGCTGATCGAAATCCATCAAGAAATACTCCGAGAGAATCCGCGGCTGTTCGGGTTCCGCGCCTCGGCGCTGCGCGCCCTAAGCAGCGAAAGACGCTCGAACTTTGCGTCGCTGGACGAGGCGCTGGACGCGCTGGCCAAAGAGCAGACCAAGCGCCGGGAAACGATCGATGCCCTCGAGGCGGAACTGGCCGCCCTCTTCGGGGAGATCCTCGGCGTGAACACCCCAAAAACCGACACCTCCGCTAAAACCGCCGCCAAAGAGCCGATCGGTTCCGACCGCTGGCGCGCCGGTGTACTGGCCGACCTGTTGGCCGATTTGTTCGGCCCCCGTGAGGGGACCGCCGAGGAACTGCGGGCCCTTGGGGCGAAACTCTTCGGGAAGAAACAGTGTGAAAAAAACCTCGGCGCCGCGGCGGCGATTCTTCGCTGCCGCGATGCCGAGGGACTCATCGCGTGGTGGAATCAAAAGGGACGAAAACGCTATTTCGCCTGAACGACCCCCTCGGGGGCGTCGATCCCGGCGATCAGCGGCAGCCCGTCTCAGGTACCCCGCGGGTTGATGATGGGGACCTTCGCGAACCAACGATAAAAGTCGCCTGATTCGCCTTTGTTTTTTCCAAAAACAGGGGAAAAAACAAAAGAACCGGAAGCCTATCTTCCTCCTCTCTTGACAAGCGCTCCTGCCCCATGGTAAGTTAATGTTGGTGAGGAAGAGTCACCCCTTCCAGTTCCTGCCGCGCGGGAGCGTTTCTACCCAATTCAGACGCGGCCGGGCCCGAGGAGGGCAGAATCTTTCCGCGCCGCCTTGTTTTTGATTGGAAACAGCTCTTACCCAATTCCATGAAAGGTGAGTGACAATGAAAGCCGGCTGCAACGCCCCCGTCCTTTTTTGGAACCGTCGCTTCTTCGCGATGACGCTGTTGTTTCTTGGGTTGCTTAACCTGTTTGGCTGTGGTGTGAAGACCACTGATACCGTCAAGCACCTCCGTACCGAAGCCGAGAACGACACGACCACTGATACCGTCAAACGCCTCCGTACCGAGGCCGAGAACGGCGATGTAAACGCGCAGTTTGACTTGGGCCGCTGTCTGGCCTTTGGCGACGGCTGCAAGAAGAACCCGGAGGAAGCCGTGAAATGGTTCCGAATGGCCGCCGAACAAGGAGATGCAAAGGCACAGTGTTGCTTGGGCCTATTTCTGGAAAGTGGCATCGGCTGCGAAGAGAACCGAAAGGAAGCTATGAAGTGGTTTCGCATGGCCGCCGAGCAAGGATATGCACATGCACAGTATAAATTGGGTCTGAAGCTGAGACATGGCATAGACTGCGAGAAGAACCCGGAGGAAGCCGTAAAATGGTTCCGAATGGCCGCCGAGCAGGGAGATGCAATGATACAGTATAACTTGGGCGACTATCTGTCCCATGGTGACGACTGCGTGAAGAACCCGGAGGAAGCCGTGAAATGGTTCCGCATGGCCGCCGAGCAAGGAAATGCATATGCGCAGTGTAGTTTGGGCTTCTGTCTGGCTGATGGCGTTGGCTGCGAAAAGAACCCTGAGGAAGCCGTGAAATGGCTCTGTATGGCCGCCGAGGAGGGGGACGAGTGGGCACAGCGGAAGTTGGACACCTATCTGAAAGCAGGCGACGGCGGTGAGACGACCGATGATTCAGAAGGATCGTTCAAGGGTATAGATCACCTCCGTACCATGGCCGAGAACGGTGACGCACAGGCACAGTACAACTTGGGCTTGTGTCTGGACAAAGGCATCGGCGTCGAGAAGAATCCCGAGGAAGCCGTGAAATATTACCGCATGGCCGCCGAGCAGGGAGAT
>CADBTE010000115.1 GCA_902797455.1 uncultured Planctomycetota bacterium
CGTCATCGCGATCATCGGCATCTTGATCGGACTGCTCCTCCCGGCGGTCCAGGCGGCCCGTGAGGCGGCCCGCCGCATGAAGTGCACAAACAATCTCAAGCAGATCGCTCTGGCGATGCACAACTACGCCGACACCTACAATGAGTTTCTCCCCGCAGGAATTCAGCCGTTCGCGCACTGGCGTGCCCGCTGCGGCACCATTCCCGTGCTGACTCCCTATATGGAGATGACTCAGGCCTGGGACGCCTTCCAGGCCGACGCTGATTATGTCAAGGCGCTGGGCCTTGCCGACGCGTTTGCCGCCAACGGCAGCGATGTCGGTGTCTCCGGTCCGGCCATGGCCGCGCAGGCGGGGATCTCGGGCGACGCGCTGAATAAGTTCATCCAGATCGGGATGAACCTGGCGCAGGCGTTCGAGGGGCCGCATCCGAATCTCGTCTGTCCGTCCGACGGCAACGCCGCTTCCCCCTACCTGTTTCTCTCGTATAACAGTTCCGACGACGGCTGGGGTGACGGTCCCTATCGGGTGATGGCGCCGTACCATCAGGTCGGTCTTGATAACATCTACATCTCTCACCTGAGTTACTGTTCCTCTATGGGGGACGCGATGTACGGTATCAACGCCTTCCCGCAGGCGATCTATGCCAAAGACTGGGCGTACGACGAAACCGGTGACTGCCGCAGTTCCGCGATGGGGCAGCGCGGCCTGTTTATGCCGGGCTTAGTCGGCAAGCGTCTTTCGTCGATCACCGACGGGACGAGCAATACCATCGCCTTCAGCGAAATGGTTTGCGCCAACAACAAGACCACGTTCCGCAGCAACGCCTCCAAGTCGACGAACATCAAGGGGGGAGTCGCCAACCTGAGTTCTTCCCACGGCGCGTTCTTCACCCTGAATTCCGGCAACGTTCACGACGGCATCAGCGCTTTCAACCCGTCGGTCTGCCTGAGTGCCGCCCCGGACCCGTCCGATCGCAATAAGATCGCCAACGCGACCGGTGCCTACAACGACCCCGCTACCGCCTGGTCGTGGCGCGGTCAGCTGTGGTTCGCCGGTTTCGCGGTCGACTCCCGCTTCAGTACCATCCTCCCGCCGAACTCCCCCAACTGCGTCTGGGGCGACACCGGCGGTTCCAGTGGTTGGGACCACCACATCGGAACGATTTCGGCTCAGTCGAATCACCCGGGCGGCGTGAACATCGTGATGGCCGACGGTTCCTGCCGTTTCGTCAGCGATGGGATCGATTGGACCAGCAACTCCGCGGGTGTCTCCGTCGGGGGCAGTCACGCTCCGCGGACCGAGGGGGCCAGTCTCTACGGTGTCTGGGGCGCCATGGGGACCCCGTCCGGCGGCGAGAGCAGGGCTCTGTAAGAAATCTCCCGCGCAATGTTCAGCGCGGCGAAAGAAATTCGTTGGCCAAGGCCCCGTTTTGTTTGCAAGACAGGGCCTTGGCTCATTTCTTGAGGATGAAAGAATACGGTAAAAAGAATCCCTGATATGGTGTTGGCAACAGGCGGCATACGACTGTCCAAGACCAAGAGACCATTCTTCGGGCACCGACAAACCTTTTCGGCAGACCATACGCCAATAAGTCCCCCTAAAACGAAAAAATTTGACATTCGACCCGGTTCGTGGTATGGTATCCTTCGGGGGAGGGAACGCTTACGGCCGATGATTCAACGCGATATTTTCAGGGGGCTTTTATGCTGACTGCCGATGGAAAATTCTGGATTGCCCAATCCGAGGAAGGACCGCTTTATATCACTCCCAAAATGGCCAACCGCCATGGTTTGATCGCCGGCGCCACCGGAACCGGGAAAACCGTCTCGCTTCAGGTTCTGGCCGAAACCTTCTCTCGGGCGGGAGTTCCCTGTTTTATGTCCGATATGAAGGGAGACCTCTCCGGCATTTCGCAGGCCGGCAGGATGTCCGATTTCATCGCCAAGCGATGTCAGCAGTTCCAGATCGATTCCCCCCAGTTCGCCCCCTGCCCCACCCGGTTCTTCGATGTCTTTGGCAAACAGGGACATCCCCTTCGGACCACCATCTCGGCGATGGGGCCGCTGCTTTTAGCCCGACTGCTCGAACTGAACGAAACACAGACCGGGGTCCTCAACATAGTCTTCCGCATCGCCGATGAGAAGCAGCTTCTTCTCATCGATATGAAAGATCTCCGGCTGATGCTCGACTATGTCAGCAAGCATCGTCAAGAGTACACATCTTACGGCAATATCGCCGTTCAGACGATCGGCGCCATTCAGCGCGGGCTCCTCACTTTAGAAAATCAAGGCGGGGATCTGTTCTTCGGCGAACCCGACTTCGACGTCCTCGATTTCATCGCCCAAGAGGGAGGGTACGGCGTGATGAATATCCTCGCCGCCGACGAGCTGATGCAAAAGCCGAAGCTCTACTCCACTTTCCTGCTGTGGCTGCTCACCTCGCTGTACGCCAAGCTCCCCGAGGTCGGCGATCCCGAAAAACCGAAGCTGGTTTTCTTTTTCGACGAGGCCCATACCCTCTTTGAGGGGACGTCCAAAAC
>CADBTE010000116.1 GCA_902797455.1 uncultured Planctomycetota bacterium
CTATTCTATCTCATTTTAGCGCGTCGGCAATTCAATCGCGCCAGGGAAGGGGGGCTATTTTAACAGATGTTAAACTTTAACGATTAAGTGAACTTTTCCGGTTTTTTCTCAAGATTGCGTAAGATGGGCCGATATTAACGATTAAGGGATGTTTAACGGCGGCCCTTGAGCCGCGGGCGCTCATCCCGAAAACACACACAACACACGCACGTCGGTCCCCTTTCTAAAGGACACTTAAAATGGCCAAGAGAACAAATCGCAATCATCGGAAAAATTGGACTCGCCTGATTTCCGGACTGTTTGTCGGAGGAGTGCTCCTCTTTCAGGGGACTGGTTTCATCACCAGCAACCTGGCGGCCGCGGAGGTGAAAAATGTGAATGTCACCGAGCAGACCGAGGTCACGGGAACCGATTATATCTACGGTCTTTACGGCGGAACCATTCCGGCATCGGGTTCGGAAGTGGTCGATCTTCGTGAGAATTTAATCGTCGACGGCAGCGCCACAGCGTATCTGGGCCGTTTGGATGAATCGGCCTCGACGGCGACGCTTCTCAATGGTGTCAATCTGTCGAACTTCGACGCCGGTGAGGGAACCGTCTCGAGTGTCTACGTCGGGTACGGTTCCGACGGGGGCGGGACACTGACGATCAACGGCAGCGGGGAAGATTCGCTTTCGTCGCTCACGATATACGATGGGACGGGAAGAGGGCTGTTCATCGGCACCGGCGATAGCACGGCCGCGGTGGTTGTGGGGCAGCATGGCGCGATTTCCAACCTCGGAAATGTCACCGTCGGAAGCAACGGCACCCTGACGCTCAACAACACCAATGGGAGCAAGGGATTCGGCGGGACCGGCCTGCTCTCCAACGCGGGGGTGATCACGGTGAATAACTCGACCGAGGAGGGGAACAGCGCCTTCTTCGATAACTACACCGATACCGACGACGCGAAACTCACGGCGGCCGGTGATATCAGAATCTCACGTGAGGCGGCCGATTTGGCGATCAACGGTTCGGTGGCCGCGTCGAATCTGACACTCTCCTCGAACAGCGGCGGCACCGAGGAAAATATTTCGGTCACCGGTCAGCTTGACGTCAGCGGCGATCTGGTGCTCGATCCTCATGTGGCGCAGAGTACCACCAAGAAGATCAATCTAACCAATACCGGGGTGATCGAAGCGGGGTCGCTGGATCTGGACTCGTCGAATAAGTTCTTCGATAACAACGGGGATCTGGAGCTCGGGACGCTCAGCGTCAACAATGGCGGTGGAATGTCGACCGGTTCGCTGACGGTGGGGACGATGGATCTCGGTGACGGTGGAACGGTCACTGCCGAGGGGACGCTGAGCGGGCGCGATACCGACGGGAATCAAGTCAATCTCCAGGGCGGGCAGCTGATTCTCAGCGATTCGCTGACCTTCAAGAACACGACGGTTGACTTCGACGGCACGAGCGTTTCCGCGGGAGATTCGGCGCCGTCCGGCACCGCGTTCGTGGTCGGTCAGGCGGCGGAGATGCGTGTCTCCGGCACCAACGCTCAGATGGGGACCCACCTGAGTGTCGCCGATGGGGGACAATTCTCGGCCCTGGAGGACAACACCCTGACTTTGGCTGAGGATAAGAACCTGAATGTTAACGGGACCGTGCTGGTCGATTTCGAAGTGCTGAAAGACAGTTCCGATCCGGTTTTTAAACTCCAGGGAGACGGGGTTGCCAATTTCACCGCGGACAGCCAGATCAAGGTGAAGGATCTCTCCGAGGCCCAGTCGGGAACGTATACGGTCACCTTGGTGAAGAGCGCGACCGCCAGCGGAAACAGCTACAACTCGGATCTCGTGCAGAACAGCTCGGCCTTCGCCACTGTGACAGACAACCGTTCGACGGCCACCGATACCTATCAGCTCTTCCTGACGCTGAATAACTTCGAGTCTCTCGGCCGGACGGTGAATCAGAAGTCCTTCGGCCGCTATGTCGATAACTTCCGTCTTTCCGGGAACGAGTCAGGCGCCCTGAAGGGGATGCTCAACAACATCATGGATTTGGATGACCCGCAGATCGTCCGTGCTGTCTACGATTCCCTGTCGGCCGCCCAGAAGGCGAACAGCATGATGCTGGCGATGAGTGATCCGTGGCAGTACGCCTTCGATCAGATGAACTACGGGACCCACCGCTGCTACACCCAGGGGAGCCCCTGCAGCAATGGAATCTGCCGCGGCCAGATGGTTTACGGTGATCAGTACTACGCCGACGGCTGCTATGATGACGGCTGCTGCGGCATGTACAGCTGCATGGCGCCGAACAGTGTCTGGGCGAGTGTTCACCACACCGGCTTCGACGCACAGACCGACAACAACAGCGACGGTTACTACACCTCCCGTACCGGCATCTCGCTCGGTTTCGATATGATCAACTCCAGCGACGTACTGGCCGGTGTGACGTTTGATTACTCGCAGCCCTTCCTCCGGGCGGCGAATCACTCGATCAATATGAGTGACTTCCGTCTTGGATTCTATGGGAAGCGCCGTTTCTACACTGGAGCGGAACTGGCCGTCTATGTCGGCGGCGGTGCTCAGAACTACACCAGCAAGCGTGATGTCGACATCCAGTCGATCGGCCTCAATGAGTTCTATCGCTCGACCTTTAACGGCGGAACTTTCTCGGCGGCCGCCCAGTTGGCACACAACTATAACCTCAACTGCTGGACGGTCCTGCGTCCCTTCTGCCAAATCGATACCCAGCAGGTCTGGCAGGGGAGCAGCGCCGAGGCGATCAGCGTGAGCACGGATGCCGCCGCCCTTCGTTACAACAAGGCGAGTTGGAACCGAACCTTCGCCCGCGCCGGTGTGGAAACCGAGGTCAACAACCGCTTTATGCGGATCTCCGGACGGTGCTTCTACTCCGGTCAGCTGAACGAAAGTACCCCGGAGATGGAAGCCGGGTTCGTCGGAGACTACACCGGCAGCGTGATGACGATCCAAGGGGTCAACCTGGGGCGGAGTTACATCGACGTCGGCGCCGGTATCCTCGGTTACCTCGACACCTGCTACCGCGTGGCTTTGTCGGCGAACTACGACTTCGCCGCGGGCGACAAGTCGAAGGCTCATACCGGGACGGTCAATCTCTCCTACACCTTCTAAGGGGAATGTAATAGGTGCGCGGGAAAGCGTGGTGTCCGATTCCCGCGTGTGATGAAGCGAATGGTGTTTGTGTGTGGAAGGGGCCTCTCGCACGAAAGTGTGGGAGGCCTTCTTCTTTCCTGACGTATTTTCAAGCTTCTTTTCATTTGGGGAAAAACCGCGTAAACTTAATCACGGCAAAAAGGTCTGTGCCGGTTTTTTTCGTCCCCTCCATCAAGGAATTAGAGCTGATGTCCCTCAAAAACGTCCGCCGCCGCTTGACGCCAATGTGCGTCCTCGCCGTTTTTCTTCCGGTATTTCTGGGAGTTTTTCTTCCGAGGGGGGCTGTGATTCTTGCCGGCGATGGCCTTTCCCCCCGTGAGATATTGGCGGCCCCCGATGCCGGTGCCGTCCGCATGGCGTTTGCCGCCGGTGATTGGACCGAAGCCCGTGCTCTTCTCGAGGCGCTTTGTCAGGAACACCCTGATTTTCCCGCGCCGGGGCTGCTCATGGCTTGGCTCCATTTAACACACGGCGATCGACCGGAATTTGAGAACTGCTGCGCCGAGGTGATTGACCAACGGCCGGAGGATCCGCAGGTCTGGTATGTCCTGACCGAAAGCGCCCTGGCGGATGGGAGGTGGATCGAAGCGTCGCTGCTGCTCGATCGGGGAGATTCGCTGCTTGCCGCGTGGAGCGATTCCGAGGAACTTATCGGGCGGGCACGGGCGCTTAAGACCGACTCGCTGTTTCTCGCGGCGCGCCTGGCCGAAGCTCGGGGGCAATATGCCTCGGCCGAGGAAAAGTACCGGCTTCTGCGCGATCAGGACCCGCAAAATGATTCCTATGCCCTTCGCTTGGGGAGTGTTCTTCTGGAGGAAGGGAAAACCGACGAGGCGGTGAGGCTCTTCGATTCGGCTAGGGAATTAAACCGTCAGAATCTTCCCGGATGGCTCATTGCCGCCGATCTTCTCCATCGGCGGGGGAAGAGGGAGGAGGCAGGGACGTTGGTCGACGGCGCCCTGAGCGGTGAGACGCTGGACGATTGGGATACCACCGGCGAGCAGTCCGAGGGCGTCTATCTTTTTAGCGAGCTGGTCCGGCTTCTTCTTAAGTGGAATCGCCTCGAAGAAGCGGAAAAATGGATCGCCAGGATCCCCTCGGCGTTTTCAGTCAGCCGGACCCTGGCTGGCCGCCTGGCACTGTTCCAAGAGGACTATCCTCGGGCGGAGAAGGAATTCCGCCTGGCACGGCTGGCCGGGCGAGACGATTTTGAGACTCTCAACGGCTATATTCTCGCCCTGGCTGAATTGGATGATGCGCGGCTTCGTCAGGCGAGCCGACTGGCGGAGGAACTGGTTAAAAAGTATCCTCGCGTAGACGAGGCGGCGGCGACATTGGGCTGGATCGAGTTCCTGATGGGGGAAACGGACACGGCCTGGAAACGGTTCGAAACGATTCTTAACGGCGGTTCCTTCACCCCCACCGAGGCCTACTATATGGCCGAGACGGCGCTGGATCGCGGCGACACGATGTTGTGCGAAACTTTGCTCGACCTGGCGCTGGAACAGGAGGACAACTTCCCCAAGCGCCAGGCGGCGGTGAAGCTCCGAGAGGCGCTTCGCGGCTCTCATACCGCCGAGGAGAGCACCCCGGATGGGAACAGCGGCGATACTGCCGGCGCTGCGGCTACTCAGGAATAAATTCCTCGGTGAGAAAACCGTAACGATGGACTTCCCGTCGGAGTTTGGCCGTGAGGGCTTGGTAAGCGGTCCGCAGCGGGGCGAAACAATCCATCCCATTTTCTCTGTGTGCCGCCAGAACCCGGCGAATCTGGAACCAGCCGGGATCGGGGCGATTGATCCGGTACTTCTTAAGGATCACGGCGCTGTGTCGCCGGGTGAAGAAACTTCGCCACAGCAGCCGGCCGGCGTCGTATAGGGTCTGCGCCTGCGGTGAAAGAGTTGCCTCCCTTAAGTAATCGGCGGTGAAGGTTGACTCGAAAGAATCCGCCGGCGCGGCGACCTGCTCTTCGGTGTACGGGATGAAATGACTGACGATTGACCAGCGTTTTCCCCCCCACTTCAGGTCGTTGGCCGAGGCGGTGAGATTACTGTTATTGAAGAGCGTCCACAGCAGAGAATCGTTTTGAAACTCCTCGCTTAAGGGGGCGTTGGGGGAGCGGAATTGATCACGGTTGTTGTACCATGTCGGCGCGAAGATTTTCCGGACCATGAATACCACGGCCGCCTGAAGGAAGTTCTTTTCGGTGACGTAAAGGCCGTGTCCGTTGGCAAAGACCGAAGAGTAAAGTGCCGTCAGCGTGGCGGCCTGCTGAAAATCGTTCCCCGCGCAGGAAAGATAGCCGAGACAGCCGGCGGCGCTGGTTTTGAGATAAACCGTTTGGCCGGTCGCCGGTGTAAAGGCGTTTTTCAGCGGCAGACAGGGGATACGGTCCGACGGAGGCCGGGGAATCCAGCGGTTGAGACCATCGGAGGAACAGATCGGCCAAAAGATCTTTTTACCGATCGGTTCGGCACGTTGATTGAGCATCTCCGTGAGAATCGGCCGCGCCGCGGCTTCGTTTCTTGTCGTCCCGCTTTTCGGGGGGATTTGCCAAAGAAGAAATCCGATCGGGAAGTTCCCTCGGAGCTGGAATACTCTGCTGGGAATAATGAACCCTCCCAGGTACCGAGAGCTCCAGTGATCGCGAAACGCCCGAAAATTGGGGGCGTTAACGTACTTTAGGGTGCTAAACATCGCCAAGACCGCGCCGGGAAGCTCGCGGGCCGCCCGCACGGCGAACTGCGCGTAAAGTTCTCTGGAGGCCATCCCATCATCCTTCATTCCTACCGTCGCCCATCGTGTTTTTGCCACTTGGCGATTGCTTTGGTGCCCCCGACGAGCCGCCTCGGCGAAAGGGGGATTGATGAGGACCAGGAGCTTCTTTTGAGAATAGATCGCTTCTTTTAGCGCTTCCGGAACCTTGCCCGTGAGGGAGTAATCGATATGTCCGTCATCGGTGATATCGTCATTGAGGTAATCGTATTGGAAGACAGTCGACTTACGGTAGAGGCCACTGGCCGAGAGAATCTCTATGTCACCGCGATCCAGGGTGCTGAGGAAAAGATTTTGTTTCACTCGGTGAGGGAGGAGGAGATTCCCCACGCCGCAGCACATATCCCAAAGAAGGTACTGTTCTTGCCAGTCTTCTCCCAGACGGCGCGTCAGCAGGTCATAGGCAGAGCGAACCACCCTTGGCGGGGTAAAAAAACTCCCTGTTTGCCGACGTTCTGTTTGAGGGAGAAGCCGGTCGCGGCA
>CADBTE010000117.1 GCA_902797455.1 uncultured Planctomycetota bacterium
AGGATAGGAGACGATATCGATGGGTTGGGAATACAGTGAAAAGACCAAACAGCTCTTCCTCGACGCGGTCCACGGCAAGCCGGGAACGCACCTGGGAGAGGTCGAAAACCCCGACGGTGTCGGGGAACACGGTTCGGTGGCCTGCGGCGACGCGCTGAAGTTCTCGTTCCGGGTTCAGCGCAACGATGAAGACCCGAAAAAGGACGTGATCGTCGAGGCGCGCTATCTCACCTTCGGCTGCACGTCGGCCATCGCGGCCAGCGAGGCGCTGTGCTGCATCATTGAGGACCGAAAGATCTCGCCGATCGAGGCGCTGAAGATCACCAACGCCGATATCGTCGAATTCCTCGAAGGTCTCCCGGAACAAAAGATCCATTGCTCCGTCATGGGGGCCGAGGCCCTGCAGGCGGCGGTCTTCGATTGGGCGCATCGGCGCGGAATCAAACCGTCGGAATTGGGGGTCGACGTTGCCACGCCCGAGGAGGACGAAGGACGAATCGTCTGCAAATGTTTCGGGATCACCGAACCGTATCTGCGCCGCAAGATCAAAGAGCTCAACCTCCACACGATCCCCGAGATCACCGGCGCCATCAAGGCCGGCGGCGGCTGCGCGAAATGCCACCATGCCCCGGGCGGCCTGCAAGACATTTTGGACGATGTCTGGGGAAAAACAGCCCCGCCGGCCTCCGGTTTTGTCCCGCTGGTCTCCCTCGGCGCTCCCGCGCCGCAGCCCCCCGCGGTCGGTCTCTCGTCCGACGAGGAACTCTCCCCCTACCGGCTGGCCAAAAAGATCGAGCAGCTGGTCGACACGTCGATCCGCCCCATCATCAAGCGTGACGGCGGCGACATCGAGATCGTCGATATCAAGGGGAAACTGGTCTACGTCCGTCTGACGGGGGCGTGCGAAACGTGTGCCACCGCCGGCCAGACACTGAAAGTTTTGGTTGAAAACACGCTCAAAACACAGCTCGGGCAGGATATTCGCGTCATTCAGGTTTGACCCCTGTGCCCCGCCTTAGTTTCCCAAAGATACGCCCGCGTTTTGCGCGGGCGTTTTTTCGATCGGAACATTCGACAAGCGCCTCCTCTCCTGGTATGATTCTTCGGTATGGGGAGGGCAGTTCCCCCAAAAAAGAGCTCAAGAATCGATCCACGGCTTAAAGGAGTTATCTATGCTGTGTCGTTGTTCCTTCTTTCTTTTTCTCCTGGCGCTCGCCGCGGTTCTTCGCGCCGAGTCGGCGGGCGGCGATCTGGTCATCGCCGACTTCAACCACGGCTATGACGGCTGGACGACCGAAGGGGAGGCCTTCGGGGAGGCGCCGGCGGCCGGTACCTTAGAGCGTCAGCGGAAGGTCGACGGTTTTGTCGGTGAGGGACTGGTCAATTCCTTCTACAAGGGGGACGTCACGGTCGGGACACTCACCTCGCCGGCGTTCACCATCGAGCGTGACTACATCAACTTCCTCATCGGCGGAGGCGGCGACAGCCAAAATCTCTATATGGCGCTGACGGTTGATGGGGAAGAAGTTCTTCGCGCGGCCGCCCTGACCGAGGGGGATGAGTTTCTGCGCCCCGCTTACTGGAATGTCCGCCCATGGAAGGGGAAAGAGGCGGTTTTGACGATCGTCGATCGGGCGACCGGCCGCTGGGGGCATATCAATGTCGACGAAATCGTTCAGTCCGACCGGTGCCGCGGAACAGACGCGGTGGTGGCGGCCTCCCCGCGAGTGGAAAAGGTTCGCGTCATCGAGCCGAAAGAGCACTTTCTTCTTCTGCCGGTCGCCTTCGGGGGTGAAACAACCAAGCTGCGGGTCGAGGTCGACGGCCAAAAGATCCGTGACATCGACATCGTCTTTCCGATGAACCAAGAGGAGATCCAGTTTTTCGGAACCCTCGATGTGTCTCAATGGAACGGCAAAAAAGTGGCTCTGTGCGCCGAGCAGATCCCCGAAAAAAGCGAAGCGCTCGATTGGATCATCGAATCGAGCGAACCGGCCGATAAGGCGGCCGCCTACAACGAGAAGTATCGTC
>CADBTE010000118.1 GCA_902797455.1 uncultured Planctomycetota bacterium
AGCGGCGGGGGCTTCTTCGGCGGCCGGAGCTTCCTCAGCGGCGGGGGCCTCTTCGGCGGCCGGCGCCTCTTCAGCGGCCGGGACAGCTTCCTCGGCGGCCGGTTCATCATCCATCAGGTACGAGACCGGACGGAACGGGCTTTTCCCCTCGGCGCTGGCGGCGTTGTCGCCGGCGTCCTCAGCCGGAGCGGCTTCTTCAGCGGCCGGGGCGGCCTCTTCAGCGGCGGGGGCCGGGGCGGGTTCCTCAGCCGGTGCTTCTGCGGCGGGCGCCTCGGCCGGGGCGATATCGCTGTCGGTCGGGAGCGACAGAAGGTCGGCGTCGGACATTAAAGAGGTCTGCGGACCGTCGGCCGCGCCGGCCGACGGCTGGGCAGTCGGTTTGGCGTAATCTTCTTTGTGTTACTTGTAGTAGGCGGCGATCTCCTCGTCGGTGACGGCGTTAAGACGCTCTTCGGTCAGCTCGGCGCGGACAACCTCGAAGGCGGCGCGGGCCGGGAAACGGAAACCGGGGGTCTTCGAGGCGGGGTTATAGGGGAGATTCCGGTATTTTTCGTAGAAGGGACGCAGGACATCGTCGCCCGGATCGGCCACCTGGTCGGTGTAGTTCGACACCGGGAACGAGGCGACGGCGACCTTCGACTTGCCATAGAGCCAGCGGCCGGCGTTGAGCTGATCGGCGGGGGTGAGGTTCATGCCGTCCATACCGCCGTCGGCGCTGCGGAGCATTCGGTCGTAGACGATTTGGTCTTGAAGAAGCTGCGTGAGCTGCAGCTGGTTGAGCCCCACCATCCGCAGGCAGATACTCAGGTCTTCGGCGGTGAGCTTATTGTCGAACAAAAGCGCCAGGTAGCCGCGCACATCGTCGCGGTCGGCGGCCATCCCCCTCTTGTAGCCGAGCTGCGTGACCAGCCAGCGGTCGACCACGGCGCGGCTGTCGGAACCGGCGTAGTTGAGCTGCTGCATCAGGGCCATCAGGTGCGACAGCGCCACGGGATGCTTCTGCCCGGTGGCGGGGTCTTCGTCCATCACCAGCAAGGTGCCGTAGAACGGCATGATGACTTTGACTTCATCGCTGGCCAAATGCTGAACGGCGGTGTAGAGGAACTGCGTGAGCGCCTGAACTCCCTGCTGCTCTTGGAGATACCCGAAGTAGTCGAGATTGCCGACGGTTTTGGTGGTCGCGTAAATATTTTGACCGGCCTGCTGCGGCCGACTCTGCTGAAGGCACTGCACGAGGGAGCCGAGCGCGATGAACGAGAACATCGTGAACAATGTCAGTCCGGCAAGCCAGGCCTTCTGGTTTTTCCGGAACATTCGAAACGGATTGTGCTTAGCCATATTCGGTATATGTCCTCTATACTAATGGCAGGGAAGGGGGTTGACGTCAGGTCGGTTTATAACTGTTGTGTGATTATATATGCTTTTACCGACTTGGTAAACCATACTTGATGAGGTTTTTTCCCCCCCTCGTTCACCGCGGCGGGGAAGGAATTGCGCCGATCAGCCGGGGCAGGAACCCCTGATTATATTGACAAGAGAACTTGACAAAAAAAAGGTTTCGGGGTAATAACGCAAAATAACTTGGCGATACCGCCGCCGGCAACGGGGCCGGCAAAGGCGTTTCAAGGGGAGTTGCCCGTTCGCTGAGGAGAGTGTACTTGGGTACGAAACATATCTATGGCCAAAAACATCCTTGTTATTGTCGAATCTCCCACAAAAGCCAAAACGATCGGCGGCTACCTCGGCCCGGGCTACCATGTCGAGGCGAGCGTCGGGCATATCCGTGATCTCCCCAAGGGGACGAAAGATCTCCCCGCCGAATACAAAAAGCAGCCGTGGGCGCGGCTGGCGGTCAATGTCGACCACGAGTTTGAGCCGGTCTATGTCTCGACTCCCGAGAAGAAAAAAACGATCACCCGGCTGCGTTCCCTGATGAAAGACGCCTCGGAAGTCTATCTCGCGACGGATGAAGACCGCGAGGGAGAGGCGATCAGCTGGCATCTGCTCGAAGTCCTCAAGCCGAAAGTTCCGGTCAAGCGGCTGGCGTTCCACGAAATTACCCGAAACGCCATCGCCAAGGCGATTGAGAACCCCCGCGATATCAACGAGGACCTCGTTCACGCCCAAGAGACGCGCCGGATCATCGACCGCCTCTACGGCTATGAACTGTCGCCCCTGCTGTGGCGCAAGATCAACCCGAATCTGTCGGCCGGGCGCGTGCAGTCGGTCGCGCTGCGGCTGATCGTCGAGCGCGAGCGGGAGCGGATGGCGTTTTTGAAGGCGACCTTCTGGTCGGTTATCGGGACGTTTGTCCCGACGGGCCGGCGCGGCTTCGATACCGAGCTTATCAGTGTCGGCGGCGCGATGATCCCGACCGGGAAAGATTTCGACGAGACGACCGGCCGGCTCAAGCACCCCGAGAAGTTCCTTCTCTTAACGGCCGAGACGGCCCGGCAGCTGATCGATCGGCTCGCCGGCGCCGAGGCGAAGGTCGATTCGGTCGATAAAAAACCGTACCACACCCAGCCGTATCCCCCATTCACGACCAGTACCCTCCAGCAGGAGGCGAACCGCAAACTGAACTTTACGGCGCGTCAGACGATGCGTGTGGCCCAGTCGCTCTACGAGAACGGTTTTATTACCTATATGCGTACCGACTCGACCAATCTCTCGAGCGAGGCGATCGCCACGGCCCGCTCGCAGGCCGAAGAGCTCTTCGGGAAAGAGTATGTTCCCGAAAAGCCCCGGTTCTATCGGACGAAGGTCAAAAACGCCCAAGAGGCGCACGAGGCGATTCGTCCGGCGGGAAGTCAGTTCCGGCAGCCGGGCGAACTTCGCGGACGGCTCAGCGGCGACGAGTACGACCTCTACAACATGATCTGGAAACGGACGCTGGCCTGCCAGATGAAAGACGCCCTCGGAACGCGGACCACCGTTGTCGTCGCCCTCGACGATACCCGGTTTAAGGCAAGCGGCAAGACGATCGAGTTCCCCGGCTATCTGCGGGCCTATGTCGAGAATTCCGACGATCCGGCCGCCGATCTGGCCGACCGTGAGACGCTCCTCCCCGAGGTCAACCCCGGCGATCGGCTGACGACCGCCGAGCTGAAACCGCACGAGCACAACACGATGCCGCCGCCGCGCTTCACCGAAGCGGCGCTGACCAAGGCGCTGGAAGAAAAAGGGATCGGCCGGCCGAGCACCTACGCGACGATCATCGACACGCTGCTGTCGCGCCACTACGCCTTTAAGAAGGCCAACGCCCTGGTTCCGACCTGGACGGCGTTTACCGTCTGCCGCCTGCTGGAGTCGCACTTCGCCTCGCTGATCGACTACCAGTTCACCGCCGATATGGAGAACGAGCTCGACGCGATCAGCTGCGGCGACATAAAGTACCTTGACTATCTGCGCCGGTTCTATTTCGGCGACGCCGGCCATAAGGAACAGCCCGGTCTCCAGTCGCTGATCAAAGAGAAGACCAGCGAAATCGACGCCCGCGATATGAGTCAGTTCCTGATCGGAACCCCCGAAGGGGAGAAACCGGTCTATGTCCGGGTCGGGCAGTACGGGACGTTCCTGCAGCAGGGAGATATTAAAGTCTCGATCCCCGATACGATCGCTCCCGACGAGCTGACGCTCGACAAGGCGCTGGAGTTCCTCCATCAGAAGAACCAAGAGTCGGTCTCCCTCGGCGTCTGTCCCGAGACGGGGGAACCGGTCTTCCTGAAGGTCGGCCGCTACGGGCCGTACGTTCAGCGGGGGCTCAACGAAAACGGGAAGAAGGCGCAAAACGCCTCGCTTCTGCGGGGGATGGCTCCCGAGACGGTCGACCTGGAAACCGCCCTGGCGCTGCTGTCGCTTCCGCGCCGGCTGGGGGTCAACGACGCCGGGGAAGAGGTCCTCGCCAGCAACGGCCGCTACGGACCGTTCGTCAAGTGCGGCGACCAGACCCGCACCCTCGACGCGGGCTGCTCCCCGCTGACGATCGATCTGCCGACGGCCCTGGAGATTCTCGCTCGGCCGAAGTTCAGCCGCCAGCCGCAGGCCGCCAAGCCGAAGAAGTCGCTGGGCGACTCGCCGGTGACCGGCAAACCGGTCGAGCTGCTCGACGGCCGCTACGGGCCGTACGTCACCGACGGCGAGGTCAACGCTTCGGTGCCGAAGAATACCCCGGCCGATACGGTCGATTTGGCGATGGCGCTCGAATTGCTGGCCAAACGGGCCGAGGCGCTGGCCAACGGGACCGCCCGGGTTCGCCGCCGCGGCGTGAAGAAGACGGCGGCCAAAAAAACAGCCGCCAAGAAAACCGCGGTGAAGACCGTGAAGAAGGCCGCCAAAAAGGCCGCCAAAAAGACGGTCAAAAAAGCCGTCAAAAAGGTCTCGCCGAACGACGCCGGCTCCGGAGGCGGCGCCCCCTGGGAGTAATGCCCCCGCTTGACCTTCGGGGCGATTGGTATAAGATGAAGCCGTTGCCCTTGAAAGAGTTGCGGGCCTCTGCCCGTTCTCTTCGGCGCTCACGGTGGTCGTAGCTCAGTTGGGAGAGCATCGGATTGTGGCTCCGAAGGTCGAGGGTTCGAGCCCCTTCGACCACCCTTCGAACCGTTCTTGCCCGCTGCGGGTAAGAACGGTTTTTTGTCTTTCCTCAGCGCGAAAAGCCGCTTTCCTGGTGCCCGATTTCCCCGGAAAGGAGAAAGGCCGATGGCATCGAAGATACTCCGTTTAGATACTGTCCCGGAACAGACCGTCATTCACGAAACCGTCGACGCGCTTCGGCGCGGCGAGCTGGTCGTTTTTCCGACCGAGACCGTCTATGGTCTGGGATGTCTGGCTTCTCGTCAGGACGCGGTCCATCGTCTTATCACCGCCAAGGGGCGGCGAAGCGGGCATGCCCTCCCGGTGGCTGTTTCGGGCTATGCGGCGCTCAAGCGCCTGGTCCCCAACCTTGGGACAATCGGCTGCCGCCTGGCGCGCCGCTGCTGGCCGGGGCCGGTGACGATCGTCGCCGATACCTCCTCGAGTGATTCCCCCATTGCCCGGCTGCCGGAACTTTGCCGTCAGGCGGTGATGCCGTCCGGTTCGACCGGTTTTCGTGTTCCCGATCAGCCGGTGGTTTTAAAGATTCTTCAGGAAGCCGGTGAGCCGGTCATCCTCACCAGTGCCAATCTCTCCGGAAGTCCCCCGGCGGTGTGCGCCGCCGAGGCGATGGTCGGCCTGGGGGATGCCCCCGACTTGATCCTCGACGCCGGGACGGCCCGTTTTCGTGTTCCGTCGACGGTTGTCTCGGTGGTCGGCCCCGGGTACGAGGTTCTCCGCGAGGGGGTTTTGACGAAAGAGAAAATCGAGCGGCTCACCGCCAAGATGATTCTTTTTGTCTGTACCGGCAATACCTGCCGCAGCCCGATGGCCGAGGTGATCTTTTCTGATATGCTCGCCGGGCGGCTCGGCTGCTCGGTCGAGGACCTCCCCCGCCGCGGCTACGTCGTGATGTCGGCCGGGACTTCGGCCAACAGGGGGAGCGCCACCCCTCAGGCGGCCCGCGAGGTGATCTCGGAACTCGGTCTTTCGCTCGACGATCATCGAAGTCAGCCGCTGAACGAATACCTTCTGCGCTGCGCCGACTCGATCTGTGTGGTGAGCCGCTCCCATTTGAATGTCATCATCGATCTGTGGCCGGGGCACCGCGATCGGGTCACCGTGCTGGAGGGGATCAGCGACCCGGTCGGCGGTACCCGCGCCGACTATATCCGCTGCGCCGAAGAGGTCCGAAAGGCGGTCGCCGACAAGATCGATGAACTTCTGGACGAGGGGGCTCCGGAGCCCCTTTCCTCGTCCCTGTAGAACTTGTTCTGGGAGCTGTGCCGCCAATGAAACCGCTCGAAGACAAACCGCTTAAACAGTACGTCCGATCGATCCCCGATTTTCCAAAGCCGGGGATCATCTTTCGCGATATCACCACGCTGATCGAAGACGGCCCCGCGTTCCGAAGGACGATCGACGAGATGGCCGCCGCCGCCAAAGATCTCGGCCCGATCGATAAAATTGTCGCCCCCGAGGCGCGCGGGTTTATCTTCGGCGCGCCGCTGGCCGCCGCCCTGGGGGTAGGGCTGGTGCTGGTCCGCAAACCGGGGAAGCTCCCCGGGCCGACCGAATCGATTTCGTACCAGCTCGAGTACGGGGAAGATACCCTCCAGATCCATCGCGGCTCGATTCTCCCGAACGATCGTGTTCTGATCGTCGACGACCTGCTGGCGACCGGCGGAACGATCGCCGCGGTCCGCCGTCTGGTCGAGTCGCTCGGCGCGACGGCCCTCGGGGCCCAGTTTGTCATCGAGCTGCCCGCCCTGGCCGGCCGCGCCCGTCTGGAGGGGCTCGGAATCTTTTCGGTCATGAGCTTCGACGGCGAGTGATCCCATCGGCAGGGCTCGCGGTGCGGGGGAGTCATCTTAGGGGAAATATTCGGTTCAAACCAAAGAAACTACCCCCAAACAGAGACTTTTCTCGAAAATTCATCAACTTAACTATTTTACTGTGTCGATTATTTTCCCTGAGTCATTGAAGTGCCGGCATCCCCGCGCATAGAGGGGGGTGCCGCATACCTAACCGGCTAAATTTCGTTCAAACCTCTAAGGCCGTCTCCGCGGCCATTGGGGGGAGGAAGGTATCTAAAGATGCACAAAACGCTTCTTTTCGCGGTCGTCGCGGTTGTGGCCTTCGGCTGCCAGCGCGCCAGCGCTCAGTTCGGCTACGTGTACCAGGAGTGCCCCGAGGTGGTCACCTCCGGCGGTTCGCTCGGCGGCCGTGTCGCCCAAGAGTATCAAAACACCCCGCTGTACACTGACGCGAACGTCTACACCACCTATGAGGGCGGTGTGGGGATTCCTGTTCCGAGCTTCGGCTTTGCCCGTGCGGGCCTGCCGGTCCTCGGCGGCCGCTTCGGCGGTGTCGGTTTCGGCGGCGGCCTCGCGGCCCGGTGGGCGCAGCGCCGGTATCAGAGCCAAGTGAACCCCTACGAGGGGATCAATCCCTATCAGGGGAATCCGTTCGACGGCAATACCGTCACCCGCGGTCCGCGCGACTTCTTCATGACCAACCCGCCCAATATCGGTCCGTGATACAGCCAAACGGCCGGGTCGTGATCTGACGAAACGGTTGGGGGGCTGCCGGTTTCCGTCCCTAGCCGAGAGGGGTACTTTCGGCTAGGAGGAAATGAACGGTTGTAGTGATTCGGCAAGACACGAAGAATAAGCGAAATTTCCTGTATTGTCGGTTTAACGGGATTTCGATAGAATAGACAAGCAGGCGGGAAGTTTAGAAGTTTTCGCGGCTTCTCGCCGATACCAGAGCCGAAATTGGTTCCGGTACATCCGGGGCTGTTTTTTCGGTCCGCGTATGTGATGAGCGTTATCTCAAGGGAACGATAGGCCGATGTATTTTTCGTTAATTGACAAGATCACCTCGCTGATACCCGGGGAGAAGATCGTCGCGACGAAGTCGTTATCGATGGCCGAAGAGTATCTCCAGGACCACTTCCCGAAGTTCCCGGTGATGCCCGGCGTCTTGATGATCGAGGCAATGACGCAAAGCTGCGCCTGGCTTGTTCGGGTGACCGAGAACTTCGCGCACAGTATGGTTCTCCTGCAGGAGGTCAAAAACGTCAAGTTCGGGCAATTTCTCCAGCCGGGGCAGACGATGACCGTTACGGCGACGCTCACCGCGCAAGACGAAAAAACCGCGACGTTCAAGGCCGAGGGGTCGATTGGCGGCAAGGCGCGTGTGCGCGCGATTTTGACGCTGTGCAAGTACAACCTGGCCGATACCCGCCCGCATCAGGCGGTCGCTGATCAGAAGATGATTGCCTGCCTGAAAGACCGTCTCGACCTTCTGTGGGAAAATCCCTCCCAGAAGTAGGTCCCCGGGCCGCGCGGCGGCGGTTCAACAACTGAGTATTCTGGCAAGACTCTTGGGAGTCTCTTGCCTGGCAACGTGGGTTCTTCCTCCGGTCTGAGCGCCGGGTCAAAAGAAAACACCTAACCTTTTTACCACAGAGGATGGGATAGATGGCACTTTCTCAAGACGAAATTTTCGAAAAAGTCCGCGGTGTTCTGGTTGACGCCCTCGCGGTCGACGAAGACGAGGTCGAGCTCGAATCGACCCTGGTCGATGACCTCGGCGCCGAGTCGATTGATCTTCTGGACATCGTGTTCCAGCTCGAGAAGGCCTTTGAGATCAAAATTGATCGTTCCGAACTGGTTCCCGTCGACGCTTTGAACGACCCGGCTTACGTTCAGGAAGGGAAGCTCACCGAAGCCGGTATGGAAATGCTCCGCAAGGCCCTTCCGTACGCCAACCTGGACGCGTTCGCCAAGAACCCCGTCGTCCAGAATCTGGCGAAGGTCCTGACGGTCAAAGATTTGGTTCACATCGTCGACACGAAGGTCAACGCTCAGTAAGAGCGCTCCGGCTTCGCAAAGGCGCTTTTCGGCTGTCCGTTCGCGTTTTTCGCGCGCCCGCGTCTGTCGGCGCTCGTCTTGGGTGAGCGGGCAGCCGCTTCAAAATAAGCTAGGCAGAGAATCGTATGAACTGGTACTGGATTGACCGTTACGAAGAGTTCGTCAGCGGCAAACGGGCAAGATCGGTGAAGGTCATTACCCGTGCCGAGGAGCATCTGCAAGATCATTACCCGTATCATCCGGTGATGCCGATGTCCCTCATGATCGAGGGGCTGGCTCAGACGGCGGGGCTGCTGATTCACGAGGCGAAGAACTTCGAGAAGAAGGTAATTCTCGGCAAGGTCCCGAAGCTGAAGCTCACCACCACCGAACAGGTTCCCGGGGATGTCCTTTACTACGATGTCGAGGTCGATTATATTCATGACGAAGGGTCGATGGTCTCGGTCTCGGTGATGAAGAACAATAAACAGATCGGTACCGGGACGTTGGTCTTTGCCCACCTGGGAGAAGGGTTCGAGAGCAAAGAGCTCTACGGCCCGGAAGACCTGCAGGATCTTATCCGCGGTTTTGGCGTCTACGACGTCGGTGTGGACGCGGACGGCAATCCGCTGGTCGATCCGAGGATGCCCAAAAAGTAGTTTGCGCAGCGTCATCGGCCGCGCCCCGGCATGAAAACAAAAACCGCGCCAGGGGCCGCCGCGCCCCCTTTAGGACGAAGTTTATCACACTTAGAGAGTTCCGCTCATGAGACGACGGGTCGTTGTTACTGGTATCGGGATGGTCACTCCGCTCGGTTCCGAAGTCGAAACCATCTGGAAGAATATTCTGGAAGGTAAATCGGGAGTCGCCCGAATTACTCTGTTCGACGCGTCGAATTTCCCCACTCAGATCGCCGCCGAGGTCAAAAATTGGAGCATCGCCGAAATCGGCGAGAACCCCGACGACTGGAAGAATCAGGACCGCCACACCAAGTTCGCCGTCGGCGCGGGCTATAAGGCGATGAAAGACTCGGGATTGCTCGACGCCTCTTTCGACCGCGAGCGCTTCGGGGTCTACACCGGCGCCGGGGAAGGGGAACAGAACTTCTCGCACTTCACCCAGCTGGTGACCGCCGGGATGAACGACGATAAGACCATCGACAGCGCCCGGTTCATCGCCAAAGGGCTGGAGATCCTCAACCCGATCCAAGAGATCGAGCAGGAGCCGAATCTTCCCTCGGCACACCTTTCCGCGATGTTTGGCGCCTGCGGGCCGTGCATCAACTGTCTGACTGCCTGCGCCGCCAGCGCTCAGGCCGTTGGGGAGGCGGTCGAGCTGATCCGGCGCGACGACGTCGATGTTATGCTTTCCGGCGGTGCCCACTCGATGATCCATCCCTTCGGCGTGACGGGTTTCAACCTGCTCACCGCGCTGTCCAAACGCAACGATGAGCCGCAGCGCGCCAGCCGCCCGTTCGATAAAGACCGAGACGGTTTCGTCATCGGCGAGGGGGCGGGGATGCTTGTCCTCGAGGAACTGGAGCACGCCAAGAAACGCGGCGCGCGGATCTACGGCGAGATGGTCGGCTACGGCTGCACCTCCGACGCCTATCGCATCACCGATATTCACCCCGAAGGGCGCGGCGCGGCCAGCTGCATGACGATGGCGCTGCAAAACGCCGGGATCGCCCCCGAAGATGTTGACTACATCAACGCCCACGGGACGAGCACCAGCTTGAACGACCGCGTCGAGACCCTGGCGATCAAAAAGACCTTCGGCGACTACGCCTACAAGGTCCCGGTCTCGAGTACCAAGAGCATCACCGGCCACCTGATCGCCGCCGGCGGCGCCACCGAGCTGATTTACTCGCTGCTGGCGATCCGCGACAATATTCTCCCGCCGACGATCAACTACGAGACCCCCGATCCGAACTGCGATCTGGACTACGTCCCGAACAAGCCGCGCGAGGCGAAGTGCGACGTGATCATGAGCAACAACTTCGGCTTCGGCGGGCAGGACGCCTCGTTGATCGCCCGTCGGTTCACCGACTAAAAACCGAAAACATCTTTTTCCCCTTCGGAGCGTGGCGTGCGTGTGATCGGCATCGGTACCGATATCACCGAAATCGACCGAATCTCACAGATGGTCGAGCGCCACGCTCGGTCTTTTCTTGATCGGGTCTTTACCCCGAACGAGCAGCGTTACTGCGGCAGCGGCGCGGCGGCCCGCGAGCGCTACGCCGCCCGCTGGGCGGCCAAAGAGGCGGTCCTCAAGGCGCTGGGGACCGGCTGGTCGGTCGGAATCGCCTGGACCGATGTCGAGGTGGTAAAGCTTCCCAGCGGCGCGGTGAGTGTCGCGCTTACCGGCGGGGCGGCGCGGCGCGCCGAAGAGCTGGGAGTCACCGAAGTGCTGCTGAGCGTCTCGCACGGCAAAAACCATGCCGTGGCGTTCGCCGTGGCGCAGGGCCAGTGAGAACGTTTACTGAAAAAGGGGCTTAAAAAGCCCCTTTTTTTATTCCTTCGCGCCGAAACGCTTGTTATCCCCGCAGCAGCATCAGCGCCCGGCAGACAAAGAGGTTATCGATGATCGACGGGTGGAGACCGAAGACATAAGACTGGCTTTTAAAGCCGCCGGCGTCCCAGGCGCAGACCTCGACTTGCGATTGCGCCTGGCTGTCGACCTGGCCGTCGGCGGGGTAGGGGCCGACGGCGGCGGCGCAGTCGGCGCCGAACCTCTCGGCGCAGGCGCGCAGGATATCTTCCATCGCCGCGTCTTCGGCCAGGCCGAGCTGCCGGGCGGCGCTGGCCCCGGGCGAGGCGACCAGGCCGCCGGCGAAGACCTCCGGGTCGATCGCCTTGGCTAAACAGCCGCGGGTTCCCCACTCGATCGTGGCGAGTTTTTTCCCTTGACTCTTCAGCGCGGCGCACACGACCGAGGGGATGGTGTCGTCATCTTCACCGAAGATCACGCCGCCGAGACTGTCGTAGATAATTTTCGCGGTCTGATCGACCTGGCGCCGGCACTCTTCCGGCGAGTCGGCGATGGCGCGGATCCGCAGCGTGATGATCCCCGCCGAGGCGGTGATCCCGACGCGCGGGACGTGACGGCGGTCGATCAGGTGGGGGAGTTTCGACTCGACCAGACTCTCGCCCGGACCAAAGCAGTGAATCGACCGGGTGAGGATGAACCGTTTCTCGCCGATTCGCCGCTCGATCTGTTCGTTGACCTTTTCGGCGCCGGCGGCGTTCCACATCTCGCGCATCTCGGCGGGGACACCGGGGAAGGCGGCCAAAAAGGCGTAATCCCCTCCGGCCGGCGCGCGGGGGACGGCGAGGGAAAAACCGTTCGCCGTCCCGTGCGGGTTATCGATCACCTCGGACCCGGCGGGGAAATACGCCTGGATCTTGTTCGACTCGGGC
>CADBTE010000119.1 GCA_902797455.1 uncultured Planctomycetota bacterium
CAGGGAATTCACCTCGGGACGCTGCTTTGTGGAGATGAGCGCCGACGGCCAAAAATGGTACGGCGTCGGAACGCTCGAAGCGAAGGGGACGGCGGCGGGGAGCGCCGAAGAGCTCTTCGCCTCGCCGGTCGAGACGCTCTATGTCCGCTGCCGCGCGGACGAGGCCGCTGAGAACACGAATTTCGAAATCCATGAACTGACCCTGGCCGCGACACTCGATTCCGACCGCTATGCCGGCCGGGGAGAGACGATCTGCGCCGAATGTACCGACAACGCCGGCGGCGCGTACCGGTGTTTCGAGGTCCGGCCGCTTTACTTCGATAAAGAAACGCTCTTGTGTCAGGTTACCAACAAGATCGACAGCGCGCTGGCCTGGCCGGCGTTTTCGTACACGCTCACAGCCGCCGAAAGCCAGCCGCGGGAGTGCGGCGCGTCGGTCGAGCGGGTCGGCGCCGGCGGCGCGCAGCTGGCACCCGGGGAAAGCGCGCTGTTCTCGGTCGATCTGTCGCATTACACGGCGGGGAAGGGGGCGGTCGAGATGACCTGCCGCTTCGATAAGACCTATCGAATCTTCCGGACAATCTTTCCCTACTTTGTCCAGGACTATACCCGAGCGCTGAGCGCCGACGATACACTCGATCTGTCGTGGTGCGAAGCCGACCGCAAGGTGCCGCGCTCCCCCTGGCATATCAAGATGAAAGAACAGGAGCCGATCGCCATCGCCGCGCCGCGCAACGACTTTGAGAGTTTCCAGATCGTCGTTCGGCCGAAGGTGGATCTGGCGAACCTCTTTGCCGAGCCGAGCGATCTGACCGGGCCGGACGGCGCGGTGATATCGAAAGAGAATATTCGGGTTCGCTGGGGATACTACCATCGGGTTGATATCCCGACCGACAGTACCTGCGCCCGCGGCTGGTACGTCGACGCGCTGGTGCCGATCACCGTCGGCCGCTCGGGGGAAATCGGCGCGCCGCTTGCCGTGACCGCCGGGGAAAATCAGCCAATCTTTGTCACGGTCTATGTTCCCTTCGGGACCCCCAAGGGGGATTACACCGGCGAGATGACGCTTCGTACCCAAGCGGCGCAAGGGGCAGGCCAGACATCTGTCCGAGTGCCGTATAAACTCACCGTCTGGGACTTTGACCAGCCGAAGAAGAATCGATTCCAGACCGCTTACGGTTTCTGGCCGGGGAACGCGTTTATCTATCAGAACGTGACTGAGGAGGCCGACCGCCGGGCGGTCTGGGAAAAATACCTCCAAGACGCCAGCGATCACCGAATCTCGTTCTATGACCCGACCCCGCTGGACAGCTTCGGCGTGAGGTTCGATACCGAGAACCTCAAGGCAAATTTTGACTTCACCGCGTTCGACGCCGAAATGACGCGCGTGATGGAAAAATACAATGTCACGAACTTCCAGGTCCCCGTCCAGGGGATCGGAGGCGGGACGTTCCAGGGACATTGGTCGGGAGAACTGGCCGGTTTTGCCGCGGATACGCCGGAGTATGACCAATTGATGGCCGACTACCTGGGACAGCTCCAAGAGCATCTGAGGGAAAAGGGGTGGCTCGATAAGGGGTATGTCTATTGGTTCGATGAGCCGGAAGAAAAAGACTACGACTTTGTCGCCGGCGGGTTCGGCCGTCTGAAGAAGTTCGCGCCCGATCTGCCCCGCATGCTGACCGAGGAACCGAGTGATCGGTTCTGCGATGCGCTCGACGCGGCGGGAGGGAACGTCGATATCTGGTGCCCGATCAGCCACTGCTTCTCGCTGGCCGAGGCACAAAAGCGCAAGGCCAAGGGGGAACGATTCTGGTGGTATGTCTGCACCGGTCCGAAGGCGCCGTACTGCACCGAGTTCACCGACCACCCGGGGCATGAGCTGCGTCTGTGGCATTGGCAGGCGTTCCAGCGGGGAATCACCGGTTCGTTGATCTGGGTCACGAACTTCTGGACCAGCCAGACCGCCTTCCCCGGCGGCTATCAGGATCCGTATGCCGATCCGATGTGTTACGTACTGGACGGCACTCTTGCCCCGGGCGAAAAGCGGTATTGGGG
>CADBTE010000120.1 GCA_902797455.1 uncultured Planctomycetota bacterium
AACGGACGAGGCCGCCGAGGCGAAAGAAGACGAAAAGCCCGTCGCCGAGCAGGGGAAAGGGGACGAAACCGTCGAAAAGACCGCCGCGAAAGAAGAACCCCCCGTCGCCGAAGACGATACCGCTAAAGCGGCCGCCGGACCGCTGGTTCAAATCGAGCCGAGAATCACCGCCGACGCGCTTGCCGATACCGCGGCCGATCCGCCGGAAGTCCCAACCCTCACGGTCGTGACGATCCCCGCGGCCCAGGCCGCCGCGGCACAGGCCGAAGGCGCCGCCCCGCCGCTGGTCGCCCTGGTCCCCGCCCCCGCGGCGGCCGGACAGATCCCCCTGACTATCGGACAAACCGCCTCGGCGGTCCCGCCGGTGTTCGCTAATCCGGCGATCGGACAGGGCGCGGCGACCCAACTGACGATTCAGCCCTCGGCCGCCGGCGCGGCTGTCCCCCGACTGAACTTGGGGGATAACGTTACCTTGCAGCTGGGGCAGCCGGTTCAGCTGATTCGCTAGCCGATTCCCCCGGCAGACGAATGCCAAGATCGCTGAATCGGTAGACCCGCAGAATCACTGCCCCGGGCTCCCCCAGCGCGCCGGCCCCGACGCGGACGGTTAAAACGGGACTCTTATCGGCCAGAAGCTTTTTGTCGATCGGCGAGTACGCGCCCGGGCGGCTCTGCAGTACATACCAGCGGAAGCGGGGGATGGATACTTCTTCCCCCGCTTTTTTTTTCGCGACGGCGTCCCGCAGCCGCTGCAGCGTCATGCAGTTCGCCGTTAGTTTGCCGTCGCGCCGGTACAGATCGAGCGTCGCGGTGGAAAACGGCGCGAAAAGCACCGCCTCCCGCGGCGGTGTGTGACGATTGAGCCACTCGAGAACCTCCCCGCCGAGCGAGTCCCAGTAGTAGGTCGGCTCCATCCCCCGGGCCTCGGCCCCGCCTGCCCCGCCGATCAAGGCGTTGTAGTACGAAAGCCCGTTCGGGAAATAGAGAATCGGCCCGTAAAGCGAGCCGGCCAGTATTGCCAGCGACGCGGCCCGGCGCGCTCCCCCCTGTTCGAACAGCCGGGCCAGCGCGCAGCCGGCGGCGATCCCCGCGAACGGAAACGCCGCGATAAACAGCCGCGTCCCGTCGTGGACCGGCAGACCCGGAATCGCGCGAACGGCCAAAAGCGTCAGCGCGCAGAAGATCGCTAAATACACCGTGCCGGCCCCCCGCCGGCGGCGAACCGCCGCCGGCGCGAGAATCATGCCGAACAGCAGCCCCGGCGGGACGGTGACCGCCAGCCAAAACAGAGTGTTCCACCAGGGAAGAGGATGGTTTAGGTCGGCGCGCTTTCCCAAAAACTCGATGGCGATGTTGTAGCTCTCCCGGTGGGTATTGAGGTAAATAAACCGGGACATGCCGGCGATCGGGTGGTGCCACAGCGGGGGATTCAGCGCGAAAAAGACCGCCGCGGCGCAGACCAGGGCTAAAGCGGCGGATACAGCGGCGCGGCGAAAACCGCGCCGGCGGGTAAGAATCACGGCGTAAAGCGGCAGAAGTGTCGCGGCGGCGATTAAGCCGGTCGCCTTCGCCGCGGCGCACGCGCCGATCGCCGCGCCGAAAAGCGCGGCGCAGCGGCGTTTTTCCAGCGCGGGACGGAACGCTCCCCACGCCAGAAGCCAGAACGACAGTACAATCGAGTCGCAAAACGCCAGCTGCGCGTGGACGAATACCCCGGGGATCATGAGGATCGCGGCGATCGAAAAGAACCCCGCCGCCGGCGATACCTCCCGGGCCAGCCGGTAAAAGACCACCCCCAGCGCCGCGGCGAACAGGAGAATCGGACCGAACCGCCGCGCCTGCCGGGGAGCGAGCCAGCCGCGCGCCAGGTGCCGGCCCGCGGCGATCGTTAGGACGTAGCCGCATGGGTGCCCCTCGACGGTGACTACCCCCGGAAAACTCTTGCGAAGCTATAATTAGTCAAAACTCTCGGCCAGTGGCCGGCGGCCGAGCGCCCCGAACCAGCGATCGGCTTTGGCGACCCGCCCGAAGGTGTCCCCCTCGTCCCATGAGTAGGGAAGCGCGCCGGTCAGCGCCAAAAGCCCGGCGGCCGCGCAAAGGGCCAGCGCGGCGGCGATCAGCGCCGGGGGTATTGGACGTTTGTTTTCGGGCATCGCTTCGCTCGGGGAATGTCGATTGGGCTGAAGGGGGAAGGGCGAAACCGCGGCCGATCGGGGAGGCCGGACGGAACGAAAAGAAGATTATACCACCAAATTTCTTCGGCCGTGAGCTCTGGCGCTCCCCGGCCGAATCGGGTACATTGGTTCCTATCGAAATATTCACACAAGCAAGACCGGTTCCCGCCGGGAGAAAGAAGTACCCCCCCGATGAACTTCGCGGTTCAAATCGTTTCGCTGTTTGCCGCCGGCGCCCTGGCGGGGCTTTTGGCCGAGTGGCTCTCGCGCCGGTTCAGCGGCGCGCCGGCCGCCGCGCCGCGGCGCTTGGGCGCCGCGCTTGCGCTCGGTTCCCTGGCCGCCGGGTACTGGTACTTCCTGGAGCGCGCCGGCGATCCGCCTTTGGCCGGCTATGCCGTTCGTATGGCGGCGGCGTTTGTGATGCTCACCGTCTCGCTGACCGACTTCGATCTGCTGATGATCCCCGACGCGGTGATGATCCCCGCCACGACCGCGGCGGTCGCGGCGATGACCGCCTTCGACGCGGCTTTCCCGGTCGACTGGATTACCGAAGACGGCTTCCTCACCCAGACGATGCCGATGACCGCGCTCCCCCCGTGGCTGATGCCCGGGGCCGGTACGATGCTCGCCGTTTCGATCGCCGGGTGGCTGTTTTGGTGCTTCGCCCTGCTCGATCGGAGGTTTTACCCCAAACTGGGGATTCGGCGCGCGGGTTATCTGTTTTTCCGCCGGCTGGGGCTGTCGCGCCTGACGTGGATTCTCGCCGCTTTGGCCCTGGGAGGAGGCGCCGCCGCGATTCTGGTGGCGTGCCGATGGCCCGCCTGCCTGCCGCGGCTGTTCTCGTCGGTGGTCGGCGCCGCGGCGGCGATGGTTCTTATCTGGGCCGTGCGCCTGGTCGGGCGGGCGCTGCTGGGGCGCGAGGCGATGGGGTTCGGCGATGTCGTGCTGATGGGGTTCATCGGCGCGGTTGTCGGCTGGCAGGGGGCCGTCGCGGTATTCTTTTTGGCGCCGTTCGCCGGGATTGTTTTCGCCCTGGCGCGCGCCGCGATTCGGACCGAGCGCGAGATTCCCTACGGGCCGTTCCTCTGCCTGGCCGCCGCGGCGGTGTACTTTCTGTGGGGACCGATCTGGCGCGCGGCCGCCGAACTGTTCTGCGCCCCGGCGGTGGTGTTAATCCTCGCCGCCGTCTGCCTGGCGGCCTTAGTCGTTCTGCTGGGGCTCATCCGCCTGATCCGCGCCCTGTTTTAGCGGCGGTTCCCCCCCGCCGGAGGGGGGCTGTTTATCTGTTTCGGAAGCTTTCCCCACCGCCTGGTCGCGCAGGCGGTCGAGGGCGTATTGAATAGAAATCTTCTCGGCCTGGTTGATCGACTGCTCCAGCTTATAGTGGAGCCGAACGGCGACGAAATCGATCACCGCCAAAATGATCCCCGCCCCCAGGGCGATGAGGACCAGTCCCCAAAAGGCGAGGAACAGTTTGGGATGCTCCCGCGGCGAGACCCCCAGCCCGAGGAGCATGCCGATCGCGGCGACCGCGAACAGAAGGTTCATCTTGAACCGGCGCGACGTCTGGTCGATGAGGAACTTCGCCAGCTCCGGCGCCATTCGGTCGCGTTTGAACAAGATCACCGCCGCGCGCCGGCCGAGGACGCGGAACTGCCAGACGGAAAACAGCAGCAGTACGCAGGCCAGGGCTATCCCAGTGATTTTTGTGTCCATCGGCGTGTTTCCCGCGTCGGTGTTTTATACTTCGGGGATCGTGTAGGGCGCCCGCTGGACCCGGCGGACCAGGCGGTTGGCGTCGTCGTCCCCCTCAAAGCGGCACTGTTCCGCGTTCCAGACCAAATCGCGCCCGACGCGGTACCCGATGTTGAAGATCTGACAGGCCGCGGCGGTCCGGGCGCCGTACAGGACGTCTTGGAACGGACGGACCCGATTCCTGACCGAGTAGGCGAAGTCATCGGCGATCCGCGTCGCCCCGCCGTGGTAGCGGCGCACGTCGACCGCCTTCAGCGGCTGGACGCCGAAATCCAGATGCTTGACCTTCCCCTCGGTTCCGACGATCGTGATGTCGTAGTCGGTCCCCGGGGCGTGGTGAACCTGAACGCCGTTGGCGTAGACCAGCGTTACAAAGTCGGTGTTGTTTTCGCCCGATCGCGGCTGCAGCAGTTTCACCGGTTCCTCGGCGTCGAGCCCGATGGCGTACAGCGCCCCGCCGAATTTGTGCGCGCCCCAGTCGGCCAAAAAGCCGTTGCAGTACTCGCGGTACCGCCGCCAGCCCCCGCCGTAGTTGCCGCTGCAGCGCTCTTTGTTGTACGGCGCCCAGGGGGCCTGCCCCAGCCAGCGGTCCCAGTCGGCCCCCTCGGGAACCGGCTCGGGCGGGAGGGTGCACTCGATTCCCGCGGCGCCGACCTCGCAGAAGACCTCTTTTACCTCCCCGATGCGGCCGCTCTGGACGATCGGGGCGAGATAGCCGTAGTCCTCCATCACCCGCTGCGAGCCGCTGGTCACCACGCGGTTGTATTTGCGCGCCGCCGCGACGACGATTCGGTTCTCCTGCAGGGTGAGGGTCAGCGGCTTTTCGCTGTAGACGTCTTTGCCCGCCATACACGACTCGACGATCAGCTTGGTGTGCCAGTGGTCCGGCGCGGCGATGAATACCACGTCGAAATCGGAACGATCGAGGATTTCCTCGTACCGGTCAAAGAGGATGCAGTCGTCGTTCCCGTAGATGCCGCGGATCCGGTCGCGCGCGGCGATCCCTTTTTCGGGGAAGCAGTCGCAGATACCCATTAAGCAGAAATTGCCGTTGGGGGTCAGATCCCCGATGAGGTCATTCGCGCGGTTTCCCGCGCCGATCATCCCGGCGATCAGCCGGTTGGAGGGAGCCGTGGCCGCGTCGAGACCAAGAACACGGCCGCTGACAAAAAGCGGCGCGCAGACAGCCAAAAACGAACGTCGGGAAAGATGATGCTGCTTCATGGACGGGGTCCTAAATGTTTTTTTGATCCGTAAAGGGGTTATTGCCGGCGCGGCGGCAAAAAGACGACCGCCCGCCGCCAGAGGTATTTTAGGCCTGGGAAAACCAAAAATCAAGTAAGGGACGGTTTTTAAAACGATCCTTCCGTGAAAAATCCCCCGCCGCGGGGCCCCGCCCCCTTGCGCGTGTTTTCTTTGAAGGTAAAATTCGCCTCTAGTCCGGCGGGGGTTCCCCCCTTCCTTCGGGGAAACACCCTCCTCCGGGCACCAGAACCTTGACAATCAGGAAAAGCAAGAGTGGCATCTTAAAGACTGTAGATGAAGCCGATAAAGGGTCTGCCTTCGGGCGGCT
>CADBTE010000121.1 GCA_902797455.1 uncultured Planctomycetota bacterium
GAAGTAATTATAGCCGAACAGGTCGAGGACCTTCTGCTCGCCGTTCATTCCGCTGGAGCGGGAATTGCACGCCGAGGTGACCGGCCGTGTGGGGTCTTCCTCGTGAACGATATCGCGCAGACGTCCCCCCAGCTCAATAAAGCGCTCCGGATCGGCGGTCAGTTCCGGGATTTCGTTCCCGATCGACCACATCACGACCGACGGGTGATTCCGGTCGCGGCGCACCAGCGCCCGAAGGTCCCGCTCGGACCAATCCTCAAACAGATCGCGGTAGCCGCGGCTGCGCCAATGCCCGCCGGTCATCGTCCACTGATCGAACGCCTCGGCCTGAACCAGGAACCCCTTGCGGTCGAGCAGATCCATCATTTCGGGGGCCGCCGGGTTGTGAGACAGGCGAATCGCGTTGCATCCGGCCTCTTTAAGGGCATCGAGCTGGCGTTCCATCGCCCGGACGTTTACCGCCGCCCCGAGCGCGCCAAGATCGTGATGGAGGCAGAAGCCCCGCAGTTTTGTCCGCTTGCCGTTGACCAGCAGCCCCCGATCAGGGGTGAACTCGACGGTTCGAAACCCCAGCGGCAAGATCTCCGAATCGAGGACCGTTCCGTCCTGCGCGCTGATCGACAGCTCGACCTCGTACATCTCGGGGGTCTCGGGGGACCACAGAAGCGGGTCGGAAAGGATAATCCCCTCCACGGCCGCCGGGGTCAGCCCCTCTTGGAGCGCGATGGTATTCGACCCGACGGCCAGCGCCTCGCCGGTCCTGTTTCCCAGCGCGTCGCGCTTATAGACCGCCGCGCCGAGCGTGACGGAGATTCCCTGTTTTTCACGCGAGTCGATCTTCGTCGTCACCGTGACAGCCGCGGCCCCCTCGCCGAGGGTATAGCCGGCGGCGCTTTGCCAGTGCGCCAGCTCGAGCGCCCCCTTTTTGACCAGATGAACATTGCGGTAGATCCCCGCGCCGGTGTACCAGCGGGAGGTCTGCTCGGGGTGCGCCACACGAACCGCGACGGTGTTCTTTTCCCCGAACTTTACGAAGGGGGTCGCGTCGATTCGAAAGGAGGTATAGCCGTACGGCCATCCGCCGGCGAACTGGCCGTTGATCCAGACGGCGGCCATCGACATCACGCCGTCGAAATCGAGATAGAACTTTTTGCCCGCGTCGGCGGGACTGACCTCGAAACTTTTGCGGTACCATCCGACCCCGGGGCAGGGGAGGTAGGAATCGGGGGGACTGGCGAACTGGGACCGCTCGGCGGCGATCGCCCAGTCGTGGGGAAGGTCAAGCGGTTCCCAATCGCTGTCGTCGAAACCGCTCTGCGCCCAGAGGATCCCATCCGGTCTCGGCCCCCCGACCCCTCCCTTGTAGGGAGAGGCCAAAAGATCCGTTCCCGTGACCCGCGCCATTCTGCGCGTGAGGATATTCTCGTAGAGTTTGCTCTTCGCCAGCGGGGCGTCGCCGGCGCGGAAGCGCCAGCCGTCGCTGAAGGGGAACTCCTCGCCGCGCACAGCCGCCGGTGTCAAAAAACCGCTCAGCAGCCCCGCCAGTGTCATTAAAAGCGCGAACACCCGCGATCTCATCGATGAAGCCCTTCCTGTGGGGTAGGGGGATAGGTTTGGGAAAAACACACGCCGGGGCGGTTCTCCAACGAAAACCGCCGCCGTCCATTGTACCGGCAAACGGGATGAGATTCTACAACGAGCGGCGCGGAAGAACCCTCTGGCGCGCGAAAAAAAACTAGCGGTGCCGCTTCATCATCGCCGCGCGCAGCCCCTTTTCGGTATCGGCCTTGCGTTTGGCGTCTCGTTTGTCATGCTCCTGTTTCCCCTGGCATAACCCCAGAAGGACTTTCGCCTTTCCTTTACTGAAGTACATTCTCAGGGGAACCAGCGTGATCCCCTTCGCGTCGGCGCGCTTGGCGAAGCGCCGGATCTCGCTGTGGTGAAGCAGGAGCTTCCGATCGCGCGTCGGCCGGTGATTGAACCGGCTCGCCTCGAAGTACTCGGGGATATTGCAGTTGATCAGCCAGACTTCGCCGTTTTTGATCTTCGCGAACGATTCGGAAAGGGAGATTCCCCCGGCGCGAAGACTTTTCACTTCGCTGCCGACTAAGACGATACCGCACTCGATCGAGTCGAGGACGATATAGTCGTGCCGAGCGCGGCGATTCTCACAGATCACCTTCTCGTTCGGGGAGTCGTTCGTGTTCTTCTTTTTGGCCATACCGACACGATCAAGATCAAAACCCCCTTGGTCAAGGGGGAGAAAGACGCGGGGAAGGTTTAAAGCCGCGGGACGTCGATCGTCTGCTCGCGGCTCGGCCCGACGGAGACCATCGAGATTCGGCGCTGGAGGATCTCGCCCAGACGCTTGATATACTTTTTCGCGTTGTCCGGCAGTTCCTCAAAGGTACGGGCGCCGGTGATATCCTCGGACCAGCCGGGATAGGCCTCGTAGACCGGCTTGGCGGCGCGCAGGCAGTCGACATCGGCGGGGAAGGAGGTGACCGTTTTGCCGTCGATCTGGTAGGCGGTGCACACATGCAGCGTATCGAAGGTGCTCAGCACGTCGAGGAGCATACAGGCGATTTCGGTGGCGCCGCTTAGGCGGGCGGTGTAGCGGGCGGCGACCGCGTCGAACCAGCCGCAGCGGCGCGGGCGCTTGGTGACGGTCCCGTACTC
>CADBTE010000122.1 GCA_902797455.1 uncultured Planctomycetota bacterium
CGTATGCCACTGCGCCCCCCCGAGAAAACGGCCCTCTTCCGGCAGACACGAAAAACTGTTCTGTTCCCCGGCGGTGAAGTCGTCGTGGATCGAGTACGCCATCACCTTGGGGTCGATCCCCGGGTTGAAGGCGAGGATCCGGTCGGGGTTGCCCGCCATCAGCCCCTCGGCCAAAATGCCGATCGTCTCCTCGGTGTGGCCAAACCAGGTGTAACAGCCGTCGGTCCACCAGCCCTTGACCTTATCGCCGTAGCGCCGCCCGTACTCGGCCGCGACGTCGGACCAATATCGGATGAACTCGGCCGTCACCGGGAACGAGATTTTCAGCGCCTCGGCCGAGCGCTTATCGAGTTTCGGTCCGTCGCCGGTCCAGTAGAGGTAAAGATCAATCCCCCGCGCGGCCAGAGCGTCGGCGATTTCGGCGATTAAATCCCGCTTCGAGCACGCCTCACCCGGCCGGTAGCCGGTGAGCTTATCGAAGGAACTGTTCGGGGCGCACAGAGTCTCGCCCTGCTGCATCATCGTAAAAAAGACATACCCCGCGCCGGTGTCGGCCACCTGGTCAGCAAAGCGCTCGACGTCGAAATCGCCGACGCACTCGTCCCAAGAGGTCTGTTTCCCGCAGCTGTTGGGGGAATTGGCGTTGTTCTGAAGCCCGCAAAGATAGTGGAAGAAAACGCCGTAGCGCTTCGAGCGGAAGTTTTCGGTCCGGGCCGGATCGGGGGTCTTGTCGGGAACCGGGCGCTCCTGCGCGCTTAGGGCGGCTGTGGAAAAGAGCGCCGCGCACAGGGTGAAAAGGACGCAGAACAAAGTGGTTTTTTTCATTATTGGTTATCCTTCTTGGAAATGATTGCTTCGGTTACTTGCTGGTATCCCGTTTCTTTAACTCGGCCCGCTCAGAATCGGCGAAGGCGCGGCGCTTGGCCAGGTAGAAGAGGTATTCCTCCTTTTCGGCCGGCGTCCAGCGGTTCGCGTCGGTATAGGTCCCGCAGAAGGGGACCGCCAGGTCGATCCAGCAGGCGAAGGTTCGTTTTTCTTCGTCCGAGACTTGTACCCCGTAGTGCTCCGGCTGGAAATACGCCATAATCGGGCTTTTCGATGAGCCGGTATGGTACGGCGGGAGCATCTCCGAGCGGCTGCGCGGCTCGATCCACTGCATCAGCGGGTTATCGACGCTGTGGCCGTTGTTCGTCAGGGCCAGATACGACCGCGAGTAGCGCCGCTTCGGGTCGTCGTCGGGGGAGACCCGCTGGGTCTCGACCGGCTGATAGTCGCCGGTGAGGACCAGCGAGGAGCGATGATTCGGGTCGGGATCGTCTTGTTTTCCCGCGTGGCAGACGACGCAGTGCCGATCCAGGATCGGCTGAATCTCCTGCCGGTAACTGAACCCGTCGCACGGCGCGTCGGCGTCGGCGGTCATTGCCGGCATATTCACCCCGAAGTAGTTCTCGGCCGAGTCCAGCGCGTTTTCCTTCTCGAGGCGTTCCAGCAGCCGATGGCGCTTCCGGCCGATGGGGCGCAGTTTCTGCGCCGGCTTGCTCAGCGCGATCGGGGCGGCGTGATTCTGCTCCATCGCGCCGGTTTGGTTTTTATCCTCGTGACAGCCGAGGCAGGCGAACTGCTCGCCCCCCTGCAGGGTCGCCCAGCTGCGCATCGTCTGAACCATATACCCCTTTTCGTCGAGGAGCTGGAAGTAGACCGGCGTTCGCGCGGGGACCTCGAAAAAGACCGAGCCGTCTTCCTCGATATCGACCTCGCCCAAGACGTGCTTCACGTCCCACGAGCCGTTGTTGAACGAGATCGGCGTCTGATTCAGCCCCGACGCGACCTCGCCCCCGTTGGAGCCCTTTCCCATCTTCGCGGCGCGGTATTCCAGCGCGACGACCCGCAGCCGTTTGACCGTTCCGCGCTCGATTCCTTCCAGCCCGGGGCCGAGGTAGATATCCTGCACGATGAAGGTCCCGAAGTTTTTCCGCGGACGGGCGCCGCTGGGTTTATTCGGGGGAACGGGGCGCCCCATCACCGGGACCGCCTGGCAGGAGGAGATCGCCGGGTCGAACGCCAACAGTTCCCGCTGGCCCTCGGCGGTCATGAAGTAAAGGCCGAACGGCGGCCAGAACGGCCCGAAGAAGTACGGCCAATCCGGTTCCCGGGGCCAGCCGGTCGGGGAATACGACGTGAGGTAATTTTCTTCGTCCAGCGCGAACGGGTACTGCCACTGCGGCCCGTCCTGGCCGAAGAAGTCGATGTTCCAGTCGAGGAATCCCTCGGTCTTGATCGTTGAGCGGGCCCGGCCCGGGGTGCCGTCGGGGGAGGCCCCGGCGACGAACTCGATACCCTCCCCGTTCTGTGTCCCGAGCGCGCGGTCGACCAGCGCCAGTTTCCCCTTGTTGTAGGTGTGATGGCCGCTGATGATGGCGATCACCTTCGAGCAGCCCGGCACCCCCCGCGCCTGGATATACGACGACGGGAACATCGAGTTGTTCCCGCAGTACTCGGTCTGCATGGTGCCGTCGGGGTTCATCGTCATCAGCGGATGGAGGAAAAACGCGTTGCGGTCGTTGTATTCCCATCGGGTGAAGAGGATCCGCCCGTCGTCGAGCGCCTGCGGGTAGTTGGCGTCGAGTTCATCGAACGAAAGCCGCTGGATGTTCTTCCCGTCGGCGTCGCAGCGGTACAAGTTTAAGTTGGCGACCGGCCAGCAGTCGTTGATCTGCGTGTGGCGGGTCGAGGTAAAGATAATCCCCCCGTCCGGGGAGAAACACGGCTCCACGTCGGCGCAGGTGTACTTCACCCCATCGACCGTCAAATTATCGGTCAGCTGTTTAAGCTCCCCGGTATCGAGCGACATTCCCCAAAGGTGGTAGTCGTCGGTTTCAAAGCAGGAGCGCATCGAAAACACAAGCGTCTTGCCGTCGAACGACAGGGCCGGGTCGCGGATCACCCCGTCGGGCTGATCGACGAGGACCTCGTTGGTCACGCTGCCGTCGGGCTGAACCGTTAAGCGGCACAGCTGCGAGCCGGGGCGCATTTCGGGCGTCTGGTCGTAATACTGTTCGTCCGACAGGTGCGCGTGCCCGGTCAGCCCCTCGGTCGAGCCGAGGACGTGATGCTTGACATAGATCACCTGGCGGGTCGAGTCGGTCAGGGGGGCCAGGCGAAGGACGCGGCGCAGGGAGCAGGCGCTTTTATACAGCGCTTTCCAGCGGGGGTCGCCCCCCGGGATATTCCCGGCCAGAAGCGATTGTTTTTCCTCGGCGATTTTCGCCAGCGCGTCTTCGTCGGGGCCGTACCCGTCGATCTCTTCCAAGACTTTATCGATCAGCGCGGCTTCTTTCAGTGAGCCGTCGGAGGAGGTGAAGAGGTCGGCTTTCTCGGCGCCGAGGTCCTGATCGAGCCAGTCGCCAAAGAGGCGCTCTTGAGGAAACGCCGTGTCGGGGGGATTGGGGAGGGTGTTCTCCTCGGGAAGTTCGGAAAAAATACCAATCTCGGCGATCTGGACGTTGTAGTGTGTCCCGACGTACCGCTTCAGCACGCGGTAATGCCGGATCGTGTAGGCGTCGTTGACCTCCACCGCCAGATAGCGCGCCTCGGCCGGCGGCCAGGTGACGAACGACGAGTTCCCGTAGTTCATCGGCGGAAGGGCGACGTTCTGCGCCAGGGGACGAAGGCCGGTTTCCCCGCGCGGGTCGTCCGCCGCCAAAACGGTCACGTTCTTGACGTTGAGGCAGCCGCGAAAATTCCGGGCGGTCAGCCGCATGCCGGCGGTCGTGCGCGTTTCGCCCAAATCGAGGGTGAAGCGGCAGGTGATCGGCAGCTCGGCGTTGCCGGGAGCCGTGTCGGGACGAAGACCGTCGCGCGTGCTGTCGAGGAAACAGGCGTAGGTCTCGGGATCCCCGTCGATCATTTTTTCCGGCGCGTAGTCGGCGCTGTGGCACTTGTCGTCGGTCCAGACCGAAACCGGCGTCCACTCCTCGGCCGCGGCGCTAAACAGCGCCGCGCCGAAGAGAGATGCCAGCGAAAGAAACAAACTGCTGACCTTCATAGATCGTGTATTCTTCCCTTGTTTGAAAGCCGTGAGGAAAAACGCGTTATTCCAGTTCTTCCAAAACCTCGCCGATCTGTTCTTTGAGCAGGTCGAGAATTTCCGGATTCGGGAGGACCTCGGTCGAGACCTTTCCGTCGCGGGCAGGGATGGGGACCAGCGAGGCGGCCTTTTCCCGCAGCGACTTCGCCTTTGCGAGCGCCTCGCTCGATTGGCCCGAATCGCTTTGCTTTTGAATCGCCGTGTCGAGCGCGGCCAAAAGAAGCGCGTCCTCCTGGCCGTCGCGGGCCGCGTCGCAGCGCACCGAGGTGATGATCTCGTCGAGCCCAATCAGCGAACCGGGATAGATAATGTAGCCGTCGCCGTCTGGGTACCGGACGAAATATTTATTCGTCGGGGTGTCGGACTGGAAGATATACCGGTGCCAGCCGAAATCGAACGGGTTGTAGGTGTACCAGGTCGCGCCCCAGAACTCGTACGCGTCGGCCCCCCAGCGCCAGCACCACCACGGGAGCATTCGCTCGATCGCCGAGTAGGGGGTATCGAGGCACATCTGGCCGTCGGTCGTCCACCAGTAGGAATCGCCCCGC
>CADBTE010000123.1 GCA_902797455.1 uncultured Planctomycetota bacterium
ACATAATACCCGAAGAGGACCAACGGGAGGAACAAGAACAGAAAGATCGTACTGGAAAATACCATACCCGGCTCCGTCGAGCTTCCACGGCGGCAAAGGAAAACGCGGCAAGGGAGGAATACCCCCTCTTTCTGGCCTCGTTCTGGAAAATTGCGGAAAATGGCTCTTCCGGCGTTCTTAGGGGAAGAACCAAAAGGGACATAGGAGTGGATACAGTCTTCCGCCAAAGGGTTGCGGCACCGCACAATCGAGCGCAATTAACCATATTCACGCCACTATTATACCGGCAACAACGGGTTCGTGTATATAGGCCTCAAAAGGGGGTTACGGGTCTGTTTTCTGGTGACAAAGGCCTGGGGACATTACGGTGTAAAGTCTTCGGCTTGAAGAATCCGTGTTTCCCCACTGCGTGGATTATAGTCCCCTCCCCTCAGAAGTCCGGGAGAGCCGATTATTTTCAGGTTGAGTATCCCTTTCTTGTTGCGCGGAGCAGCGTGGGGGTTATAATAGCGACAGTGAACTGCCCGTTGCGTTCAATATGGGGTCCCCTTGGTTTTGGTCCTCCGAATCTCGCAAGGTAAGGATCCCCCATTTTCCACAATTAGTTTTTCTCGAACGGCGCATAGAGATCGCGGTTTTCCCTAAAGCAGCCAACTGTGAACCAAATGACCCAGAATACACATGCCGTCAAAGATGAAGGTTTAACCGGCATTCGTCGTTTGCGCGGTTTCATTGCCGCTTTGTTTATTATTTTACTTATTTTTATCGGCACCGGTACGCTGGTCAACATCGCTGTCATCTTTAAAACCCGTCGTGCTGAGTTCGGAGCGGGGCATGACATGTTGGGAAAAGCTATGCAGCAACAGAATCAGGAAGAATCATCCGAACGTCCCGATGACATTAAAACAGCAGATTCGAAGGATAACAGGAGCAGTCGAATCGCTGATTCTAAGATCAGCCGCCTTCTCAGCCGAATTCATTCTTACACGGCGGTTATTGAGAAACAGTTCCGACAGAAACTGATCGGTTCACAGATGTTTGTGGATGAATACGGGCGGTTCTTTCGTTTTATCGGAAGAAAGACCATCGCTACACCCAATCACAGCGTGTTAAGGACAGATCAGGAGTTTATTTACCTGACACGGTTCCCATTCGAGTGCGAGCTCCCACCCAACCGCGAACAGATCGAACCGTTTTTTGGAGAACTTAAAACTTATCTTGACGAACGCCAGATCAAATTCTTGTGTATGGTCACGCTGACCAAGGCTTATCCTCTTTCATTCTACAAATCAGATGAAGACTATAGAGAGAATATTGGCCTGAACAATATCTGTTCCGAGTTAAAAAAACTTGGGATTGACTATTTCGACTGCTTTGCCGAGCTAAAAAACAGTTGCGGCGACAAAGAACAGTGGTTTTATCGGACCGATCATCATTGGAATATTGAATCGGTTTTTAAACTGATGCCGGCATTGGTCGATCGACTCAACCAAGATTTCGGATTCCAATTTCCCAGTCCAGACGAACTTTATCGGGAGCAGAATTTTAAGTCTTTCCAGTTTCCGAAGTTTTTCCTCGGATCAATAGGACGCAAAGTCGGAAAATACTTTGTGCCCGCGGACGATTTTACATACTATATTCCCGATTTCCCAACCGATTTTCACCTGGACATCGTGACCACAGACTATCAACGGCAATGCCGTGAGGGAAGTTTTGAAGAGACGATTGTCTTTGACAAATGGATTAAACCAAAGAATGTTTGGAAGAATCGCTACGCCGTTTACTGGGGAGATGATTATCCTGAATGCGATATTCTAAATAAAGACGCGGTCTCCGGTCGCGCGCTGGTCGTAAAAGATTCCTCCAGTCTGCCGGTCACTGCCTTTCTTTCTCTCGTTTTTAAAGAGATCAAGATGGTCGACTTTCGATTTCGAAAGGAAGACGACAAAACACTCTACCAGATTATTGATGACTACGTCCCGGACATTGTGATCATTGTCCAGAATACCAACTGTTATTTTAAACAATAAACTCAACCGTTGGCGATCACACCAATGAAATCCTCTTTGCGCTTACCTCAATTTGTTTACAGGCGAGGGTAGGCAAGCTATTCCCCCAAGAGTTCGTTTTGCCGTATCGCTGCGTTTTGGTCAGTACACCTCTCGCGAACAGCGATTATCACTCAGATCTTCGTACCCGACTTCCGGATCCGCACTCGCGTTTTCCGATCATCGAATGTTTTCCGAAATGCCAATCCTTTCCTAAGTGAAAGGCTAACCAGTAAAGCCGTTTCCTCCTCTGGCGAGTACGCGTGGGGAGAACGAATACGCTGGAATTGATTTCCTCCCCGGGTGGTGCTATAATCCCCCGTTGGGGAAGGGCCTTTTTCAAAGGCTCCCCCCGATTGAACGAGAAAGGAGTCGATTGTGTACTTAGCCGCGTCTACCCGTTGTTTTCCCGACGTCTCTTTTATGGAGTCGCTTCAGCGCCTCTCCGGGCTGGAGTTCTCCTCATGCGAGATTGTTGTCGGAAACCGCCCGTGTGATCTAACTCCGGAGTACATTCTCAGCCAGCCAAAACAGGCTGCACGTGACTGTATGGCCTTTCGAACAATCGCGCCGTCGGTCTGCTTTTTTGATATTGAGCCGGACGACCCTGACTATTTCAACAAGTTCGAGGCGTGCTGTGAACTGGCCAAGCAGCTTCGGGTCTTCACCATCTCGATCCGCAGCGCTGAGCTCGGGACTCCCTACAACGAGGAAATCGAGCGGCTGCGCAGGGCCAACGCTATCGGCCTTCATATGGGGCTGTTGATCGGACTGCTGACCCAGCGCGGCCGGATTGCCGAGTCCTGTGAATCGATCCGTTCCCTGTGCCGATCGGTCCCGGAACTTTCCGTCACGCTCGACCCGTCGCAATTTATCTACAACTACGAACGACCGATCAATTTCGATTCGATCATTCCGCTGGTCTGCAATGTCCATCTGCGTGATACTACCAAAAAGGCCGAGCAGGTTCAAATCGGTCAAGGGACGCTCGAGTACAACAAGCTGATCCTTCAGCTCACCAAAAATAACTACCGCGGAGCACTTTGCGTCGATTTGGGGCTGTTGCCCGGCATCTCCCAGGAGAGCGAACTGCGCAAAATGAGATTCCTCTTGGAAAGTCTCATTTAACCCCCTTTCCCAACGCGGCGAAGCCTGACCGTTTGCGCGGGTGGTCATCAATAGGGACAAAAAAAGACGCCGAAGGGCACCATCCCCTCGGCGTCTTTTTTTGTCCTGCTTCGCTGAGCCGTTAGGACTCGGTATTGGGTTCGTCGGAAGATTTTTCCTCGGGCGTGTCTTCGACCGCCCCGACCAGCGTCGGCGTATTCTCTTCCTTGAGATCCTGACGATAGTTCCTGATCTCGTCCATTTCAAGCTCTTCGCTTGTCAGCTCCGAGAATTCCTTCCCCGAGAAGACCAGCTGCTTCTTGTCACCCACTTCCTTCATATCGACGCAGATGACGTTTTTGTCCTCGAACACCCCCTTGAGTATCTCCTCCGAGAGGGGATCTTCCAGGAGCGTCTCGATGGCGCGGCGCAGCGGACGTGCACCGAAATCGAGGTTGCACCCTTGGGAGATGATCAGCCGCTTGGCCTCATCGCTGAGGAGGAGACATATCTGACGCTCCTTCAGTCGCTCGCGGAGTTTTTTCATCTCCAGATCGACCACCTGCTCCAGGTCTTGTTCGGTCAGGTGGCGGAAGACGATGATGTCGTTGATCCGGTTGATAAACTCCGGACGGAAGACCCGCTCGATCTGTTCGTTGACACGCTCCTTCACGTTGGCATACGAAGTATCGGCATCGGACGGGGCGAACCCAAAGGCGGACTCGTTCTTGATCGCCTCGGCGCCGGCGTTGGTCGTCATGATCAAGATGGTATTGCGGAAATCGACAGTGCGGCCGTAACTGTCGGTCAGACGACCTTCCTCCAAAACCTGGAGGAGGAGGTTAAAGATGTCGGGATGCGCCTTCTCGATCTCATCCAAAAGGACGACCGAATAGGGGCGGCGGCGGATCTTTTCGGTCAGCTGCCCTCCTTCCTCGAAGCCGACGTATCCCGGAGGAGCGCCGACCAAGCGAGAGGCGTTATATTTCTCCATGTACTCGCTCATGTCGATCTGAACCAGGGCGTCCTCATCACCGAACATAAACTCGGCCAGCGCCTTGGCCAGGAGGGTCTTCCCGACACCGGTCGGCCCGGCGAAGATGAACGAGCCGATCGGCCGCTTCGGGTCTTGGATGCCGGAACGGCTGCGGCGAACAGCCTTGGAGATCGCCTCGATCGCCTCGTTCTGGCTGATCACCCGCTTATGGAGTTCTTCTTCCATGTGGATGAGGCGCTTGGTATCTTCGGTCGTCATTCGGGTGAGCGGGACACCGGTGATCATCGAGACTACCTCGGCGATCACCTGGCCATCGACCACACCGCTGACTTCCTTCTGCTTCTTGCGCCATTCCTGCTGAAGACCGCGTTTTTTCTCTTCAAGCTGGTCGAGCTGGTCACGGATAGTCGCGGCCTTTTCGAAATCTTGGTTAGCCACGGCCTTCTCTTTGTCCTTCTCCAAGACCTCCATCTGGCGATCGATGCTCTTCAAATCGGGCGGACGGGTAATCGAGCGGAGGTGAATACGGGAACCGGCCTCGTCAATCACGTCGATCGCCTTATCGGGGAGGCAACGGCCGGTGATATACCGGTCAGACAGATCGACCGCGGAACGGAGGGCATCATCGGTGATCTTCACCAGGTGGTGCTTCTCGTAGCTCGGGCGCAGTCCGCGCAAGATCTCGACCGTTTCATTCGGGGCGGTCGGATTAACCATCACAATCTGGAAACGACGCTCCAGGGCGCTGTCTTTCTCGACATACTTGCGATACTCCTTCAATGTCGTGGCGCCGATACACTGAATCTCACCGCGGGAAAGAGCCGGTTTTAGGACGTTGGCGGCATCAATCGCCCCCTCGGCGCCGCCGGCGCCGACAAGGGTATGGAGCTCGTCGATGAAGAGGATCGTGTTCTTCGCACGGCGAACCTCGTTCATTACCGCCTTGATTCGTTCCTCGAACTGACCGCGGTACTTCGTCCCGGCGACCATCGAAGCGAGGTCGAGAACAATCACCCGCTTGCTGAGCAGAACCTCAGGAACATTACCGTCGACGATTCTCTGGGCCAACCCCTCGACAATCGCCGTCTTTCCAACCCCCGCCTCCCCCAAGAGAACCGGGTTGTTCTTGGTACGCCGCCCAAGGATCTGGATCGCGCGCTCAATTTCGACTTCGCGGCCAATCACCGGGTCGAGTTTCTTTTGATGCGCCATGGCGGTCAAATCAAGCCCAAAACTGTCGAGCGCCGGGGTCTTGGACTTTCCCCGACTGGGACCGGGATCCGACGAGGAACCGGAGGACGAACCGGAATTATCCGCTTCGTCACCGGAGGAGGAATCGTCCTCTTCTTTGCCGAGACGGGCGAGAATTTCGTTCCGTACATCATCGAGTTTCAGCCCAAAATTCATCAGAACCTGGGCGGCAATCCCATCCTGTTCTCGGAGCAGTCCCAAGAGGATATGTTCGGTACCGACATAGTTGTGGTTGAGTTTTTCCGCCTCTTCCAGGGCGTACTCAAGCACCTTTTTGACCCGGGGAGTAGGAGGAATGCGCCCCATCTGGACTAGATCAGGACCGGGACGAACCAGCTTTTCAATCTCGAGGCGAATCTTGCGCAGCTCAACTCCCATACTCTTCAGGACGTTGGCGGCAACACCATTCGACTCCTTGATCAGACCCAAGAGAATGTGTTCGGTACCGACATACTCATGGTTGAATCGGCTCGCCTCTTGATTGGCCAGCTGAATAACTTTTCTGGCGCGTTCGGTGAATCGTTCGTAAGACATCGTTTGTTGTTTCTCACTACCTGTTTTAAGACTAAGGCAACGGAAGCGCCCTTAAAAAGCGGCTGAACTCTCCTGCCCTCTGTCACTATTGTAGGGACAAAGGAAGGGAAAATGACGAAAAATCTTTCCTTTTCCCGCGCGAGCGAAAAATGAACTCGCGAAAGCACACCCCCGGAGCCGTTGCACAAAAGGTGAGGGACACCCACCTCTTGCGCAGGCATTTTACACCCCTTAGGAAAAATCGTCCAGACGAAATCTGAAATCTGCCCCCTTTGCGTAAGGTACCTCACCGATCGAAAACTGACCTGCATAATCAACTCATCTCGTGGTATAATCGCACTGTAAGGGGATAACTCCATCCCCCCTGTGTAAAAGATGTGCCTGAGGATACCCGCTATCGGAGAGCTCTCAAGCGGTCTAAGGAGAGGAGAATTTATTGATGCAGGCAGCAAACAGACGCGGCACAAAGGGCCCATCCGCTATTTTCCGCGCGTTTTCCCCCATTTCGTTGCTTCTCCTGTCGTTACAGATCCTCCTCGGCTGCGGCCAGCGTGAGAAAAATACGGAAAATCCCCCGGCGTCACCCCAGGCGGTATCTGAACCAGCGCAGACCAAATCACAGGACAGCGGCGCCGCCGTGACCGGTGACGCGGCCGACTTTTCCGAAGACTCCTCGGTCTCGGCCCCCCGAGCTCCGTCGCCCGATGATGTCCTGGCCCAGGCGACCGAGCGTTTTACCGAATCGTTCTCAGACGCCGGCGAGAATCTCCCCGACACCGATCGGACTCTGACGATCTCGGACGAGACTCGCGATAAGTACACTGATAAGGCCGACATTCTCTTCTCTCCAACGTTGGAGGAAAATGGCGAGGAGGACGACTCCCCACGGTATCTATTTCGTTATCGTTTTGAGCCGAACAGTGAACAGCGCTGGACCGTCTCGCACCGGCTCTGGAAAGAGACCTCCTACGGCGGTATGACACGCAAGATCGAAACCGTCTCGAATATCACCCGCCGCTGGGTGATCGGAAGCCGCGCGGAAGGCGCCTCTGACAACGATCTGATCCCGATCGAGTATTACATCGACACCATGCGCTTGGAGCAGCAGGAGGAGGGGGAAGAACCGATCCTCTACAACAGCCAGACCGACACGGTCGTCCCAGAGGAATTTCGACGCTTCGGGACCGAGAAAATGATTGGGGTTCCTCTGGAGCGTTTTCAGATCGACCCCTTCGGAAGAATGACAGAAAAGAGTATCGTCGTCTCGGGTTTCGAGTCCGACGCGCAGGACAGCCGCGTCACCGTCCCCTTCCCGGAAGAACCGGTGCGGGTTGGACAGTCGTGGACCATCCCTTGCACGTTTCGCCTGAAGACTCGCGACGAGACGATTCAGACGGTCCGGGGAGTTCAGCGTTTTCGACTCGAGAACGTCACCGGATCCCTGGCGGTGATACATATCTCGATGACCGTCCTGTCGCTGGTGGGCGACCCCTACCTGGAAGGGCAGCTGGCCGAGAAAATCTGTGAGGGAACCTGCCGCTTCGATATGGAAAACGGCCGGACGCTCAAGACCGAGCTGGAGTTCTCCAAAACCGTCCCGAACGCCTTCGGCAGCGCGACGATTCTCGTCTACCGCTGCCGAATCACCGAAGAGCGCGCAGATCCCCCTCAAGGTCCCTCGGAACAAGAGCAAGACGAGATCACCCAAGAGCAAAACACCACCGAGCAGGAATAAAACTTCGAGGAAAACGTTATGATGGATGGAACAATACTCCTTACCGGTGCCAGCGGCTTCATCGGAACCACACTCACTCGTCAGCTCTTGGCCGACGGGAACAAAGTTCGCGGCCTCAGCCGCAAGGAGCCAAAGCTCCCTCCTGGCTTTACCGGAACCGAAGAGGAGCTTTGGAAACACCCGAACTTCGAGTACGCCGCCGGCGATATCATGGACAAAGAATCCCTCCATCGCGCGATGGAGGGGTGCCGGTATGTGATCCACATGGCCGGTTTCGCGAAGAACTACTCCCGCGATCCTTCTGTTTTCGAGCGAATCAACAAGAATGGGATGGAGAATGTCTTCGACGTCGCGCAGCAGCGCGGAATCGAGAAGATCGTCTGGACCAGCTCGATCGTCACCCTCGGTCCCACCGACAAGGGCCAGATCGGTGATGAGTCGATGCCCCGGCATACAGAACGGTATCTGACCGAATATGAACAGAGCAAGACGATCGCCGAACACGAAGCGCTGCGCCGTGCCGCAGAAGGGCTGCCGGTCGTGATCGTACTGCCGACCCGGGTCTACGGTCCCGGCCAGTTCACCGAAGGGAACTCTATGGCCCGAATTATCGACGACTACCGCCGGGGACGTTTCCCCTTCCTGATCAATCTGGGGGTGAATGTCGGAAACTACGGCTTGGTCGACGATGTGGCGCGCGGGCATTATTTGGCCCTCCAAAAGGGAAAAATCGGGGAACGTTATATCTTGGGAGGCGAAAATGCCTCGCTCAAAGAGCTTTTCCGGATGATTGACCAGGTGACCGGGAAACGCCATTTCAAGCTTCCGCTCCTGAAATTCTGGCCGATGATTGTCGGTCACTCCTGCAAGCTTGGGGCCAAGCTTTTCGGCATCTACCCCCCCATCACCCCGGGCTGGGTTCGCACCTTTATGGTCGACTGGGCGTTCTCCGTCAAAAAGGCCGAGACGGAACTGGGCTATCAGCCGACGCCCCTGCGTGAGGGTTTGGCTCGAACCTGCCGCTGGCTTGAGGAGTATCACCGTGGACACTGAAGAACACACAGAAACAAAACAGCCGCCGGAGGAGCCGACCAGCGGTCCGGCTATCGGCCCGAAGACCTTCTTCAAGCTCTTCGACCCGCGCTACCGAAAAGCGGCTTTTATCCTCCTCTACGCCATGATGGTCCTGACCTATTGGCGTTACCTCTCTCCCGCTCCGCAACTGCTCGACCAGCGGTTTTTGGCCAGTTCCGCTTTCGTTGAAACCAGTTCGGCCGAATCGCCCGCCCCGGAGGAAGTCACGCTAAAATCGTTCCTTGCCGGTGAGAAACGTACTTTCAGCGCATTTGTGCTGATGGGGCTGATCCCCGCGCTGTTGGTGAAGTTTCTCTTTAAGGAAAATCTCCGCGATTACGGTATCTCCCTGGGGAATCGATTCACGGTCCGTTCGATACTCCTCTTCACCCCCGTTGTCGTGGGGATCACCTACTTGGGAAACGCTCCCGCCTATCGTTTTATTTACCCGTACAACCCGGCCGCCGCGCTTTCGCCAACCTTGTTTTGGCTTCATTCCCTCCTGCTCCTGCTGTTTTACTACACCGGCTGGGAATTTTTCTTCCGGGGTTTTATGCTGCACGGACTGATCCCCTCCTGCGGCTTGATCAACGCGATCCTGATCAGTACTATGGCCAGCGCGATGCTTCATTACGGTCACCCAATCAGCGAAGTCTTCGGCGCCGTCGGTGTGGGACTGTTTTGGGGACTGCTCGCCCGGCGAACCGAATCGATCCTCTCGGGAATCATCCAGCACAGTGCTGTCGGCATCGCGATCAACTGGTTTATTCTTCATTAGGGAACAGGTGTCATAGAGTAATAACTCACGAACATCATCAACCACATCTTTAACATATAGGGAGAAACAACGATGAACAGATTCCTTACCGCTGCTGTTCTCGCGGTAATTTGCGCCGCGTCGATGGCCGAAGAACCGCGTTTCAACGTTCGCGATATGCCGCTGGAGCGGGTCAACATCACGGCCCACCGCGGCGCGGGCAATCTCGCCCCCGAAAATACTCTCTCGGCCCTGGAGTTGTCCTGGTCGAACGGATGGGTCCCCGAGACCGATATCCGAACGACCAAAGACGGTGTTCTGGTGATGTTCCATGACGGCAACTTCAAGCGGATTCTCCCCAACGCGCCTGATGAACTCAAGAACAAAGGGATCGCCGACCTGACGTGGGAAGAGATTCAGCAGCTTGATATCGGCTCGTTCCGCGGGGAACAGTTCAAAGGGCAAAAGGTTGTCTCGCTGGCCGATATCGTCGAGGCGCTTAAGGTCGATCGCTCCCGTATGATCTATATCGATATTAAAAACGTCGATATCGCGCAGCTGGCTCACCAGACCGCCGAGGTCGAAAGCCAGATCATCTTCACCACCTGGGACTACGATCTGATCCACCAGTGGAAGAAACTCGCCCCCAAATCCGACGGTTTCATCTGGATGGGGCTCGGCAAGGGGGAAGATGTGGTCGGCCCGGTCATCGAGAGGCTCAAGGCGGAGAAATTCGCCGACATCGATCGAATGCAGATCCATGTCAATTTCGACGATCAGGGGAACACCACTCCCGGAGAGGAATTCCTCCGCGAAACGGCTGATTTCATCCACACGAACTACCCGAACGTCGAAGTTCAGTTCATGCCGTGGAACGTCTGCGACAACAAAGACTGCTACAAAAAGCTCCTCGACTTGGGCGCCGCCGGTTTCGGTTCCGATCGGCCGGACATCGCGAAAGAGGCGCTTTGTGAGTACTACGACGCCGGATCGGTGCCGGACTGGAACCTGACCGACCATATCCCGCTGAATCGAGTCATCGTGCAAGCGCACCGCGGTTACGGAAACTTCGGTCCGGAGGGTTCGGCCGAATCGTTCTTCCGGGCCTGGAACGAAGGGCTCGTTCCCGAAGCCGATATTCGTCTGACCAAAGACGGCCAAATCGTCTCATTCCACGACAACGACCTCTCTCGGATTCTCGTTGACGCCCCGGAAGAGCTCAAACATAAAAGCATCAGTGACCTGACGCTCGAGGAGGTCAAGGCGCTCGACATCGGAGCGTACAAGGGTGAGGAATACAAGGGACAGCGGGCGCTGTCGATGGCCGAGATCGTCGAGATCCTCAAAGAGCATCCGACCTGGATGGTCTATTGCGACATCAAAAACGTCAACTTTGAGCAGCTCGCCCGTGAAACCGAACCTGTCCACCGGCAAATGATCGTCTGCAGCACCTATTACGATCAGCTTCTGGCCTGGAAGAAGGTCGCGCCCAGATCGCTCACCCTCCACTGGATCGGGGGTCCTCAGGAAAGTCAGGCCAAACGAATCGCCGACCTGGAAAAAGTCCATTTCCACGGAATCGATCAGCTTCAGCTGCATACCTCTGTCGATGCCGACGGACATTTCACGACCACCCCTGAATTCTGCCAGGAGGTGGGACAGAAGCTCCGTCGTCACGGTATCTTGATGCAGTCGCTTATCTGGGGCCCCGCCGGTTCGAAAGCGGAGAATTACGCGGCTTTAATGGATCACGGCGTGGCCAGTTTCGCCACCGACTATCCGACCGATACCATGAAGGCAATCAGCGACTACTATCAAAGCCGCTCGGAAAAGAAGTAACCCGTGCGCCCCCTCGAACCAGCAGGTCTTAAGAAAGACATTGACCCTATGCTCAACGCCGGAGAACGTCTTAAGGCAGCCGCGGCCCGCTGTCCCGATCGGATTGCTATTGCCGAACCGATCGGGCATGGCCGATCGGCCGCGCGCGACAAGACCGGAAAACGGCTCTACCGAACGATCACCTTCGGGGAGCTTTCCGACCGAGTTGACCGGATCGCCGCGGGACTGAAGGCCTTCGGCGTGAAAAAGGGAATGCGTCTGGTACTGCTGGTTCGCCCGGGGAATGACTTTGTCACGCTGGTTTACGCGCTGTTTCTCACCGGAGCGGTGGTGGTGATGATCGACCCCGGGATGGGGTTTGGGAAAATGCTTCAGTGCCTTGCCCAGGTCCGGCCCGATGGTTTTGTCGCCGTCAGCGCCGCTCAGGCGCTGCGGATTCTTCACAAAAAGAAGTTCCCCAACGCGCGGCTCAACGTCACCGTCGGACACCGCTGGGGGTGGGGGGGAACAACGTTAAGCGAATTGCAGCGGTCTTCTCGCCTCCTGAGCGCGGAACCGACCGAACCGGATGACCCGGCCGCGATTATCTTCACCAGCGGGAGCACCGGCCCGGCCAAGGGGGTTCTTTACACGCACCGAATCATCTCGGCCCAGGTCGATGAAATAGGAAACCGTTTTTCCCTCGGCGGCGGTGTCGATCTGGCGGGATTCCCTTTCTTTGGGCTCTACGACGCGGCGCTGGGGACAACGATGGTCGTCCCCGATATGGACACCACCCGCCCCGCCTCGGTCGACCCGGAGCTGTTCCTCGAGACGGCGGAGGATTGGCAAATAACCCAATCGTTCGCCTCGCCGGCCCTTTGGAATCGTGTGGTCCGCTACGCCGCGCCGCGCAAAAGGCGCGTTCCCACCCTTCGCATGGCTCTTTCCTCCGGCGCCCCCTTTCCGGTGGCTCTTTTGGGGGATTTCCTTGAAATGATCGCCCCGGACGGAGATATCTTTACCCCTTACGGCGCGACCGAATCGCTCCCGGTGGCGGCAATCGGCGCGCGGGAGATTTTATCCGAAACCGCCGAAAAGACCCGTCACGGCCGGGGGACCTGTGTAGGAAAGCGATTCGAAGGTATCCGCTGGAAGATCATTCCGATCACCGATACCCCCCTCCCCCGATTAGAGGATATCCCCCCGGTACCCCCCGGGGAGATCGGCGAGTTGATTGTCACCGGAGCGCAGGTGACCCGCCGCTACGTCACGCGGGAAGAGGCAAACGCTCTGTCGAAAATCACCGACGCGCAGGGGGCCGTTTGGCACCGAATCGGGGATCTCGGCTGGATCGACGAACAAGAGCGTTTCTGGTTCTGCGGCCGCAAGGCGCATCGGGTTGAGACCTTTGAAAACGGCACGTTGTTCTCGGTTCCCTGTGAGTCGATTTTCAATACCGACGAGCGGATCGCCCGAAGCGCCCTGGCGGGTTACCCCGACCCGGAACATCCCGGACACCGTCTTCCGGTGATCTATCTTGAGCCGAAAAACTGGCCGAACAGCGATGAAGAAAAGAAGCGGCTGCTCGATTCGATGCGATCTCTTGCCCAAAGCTCGCCGCTGACGCGCTCGATCAGCGATCTGCGGCTTCTTCGGTCGTTCCCGGTCGATATTCGCCACAATGCGAAGATCAATCGCGAGAAGCTCTCCGAGATGGCCGCGCGGGACCAACACTAGAGCCTCTATCCTTTAAAACAGATCGGAATACCCCTATGAAAAAAATCATCCTCCTCGCCGCTTTGCTGGCGGTCTGCGCTCTCCTGCCGGCCAGAGAGCCCCGTTTCAATGTTCGCGAAATCGCGCTGGAGCGAGTCAACATCACAGCCCATCGCGGGGCGGGCAATCTCGCCCCCGAAAATACCCTCTCGGCGCTGGAGCTGTCCTGGTCGAACGGATGGGTCCCCGAGACCGACATCCGAACGACCAAAGACGGCGTCCTGGTGATGTTCCATGACGGCAACTTCAAGCGGATTCTCCCCAATGCCCCGGAAGAGCTCAAGAAAAAGGGGATCGCCGATCTGACCTGGGAAGAGGTCCAGCAGCTCGATATCGGTTCGTTCCGCGGGGAACAGTTCAAAGGCCAAAAGGTTGTCTCGCTGGCCGATATCGTCGAGGCGCTCAAAGTCGATCGTACCCGATTGATCTATATCGATATTAAAAACGTCGATATCGCGCAGCTGGCTCACCAGACCGCCGAGGTCGAAAGCCAGATCATCTTCACCACTTCCGACTACAACCTGATTCACCGATGGAAGAAGATCGCTCCCAAATCCGATACCCTCCTCTGGATGGGACTCGGTCGAGGAGAAGATGTGGTCGGTCCGATCATCGAGAAACTCAAGGCCGAGAAATTCGCCGACATCGACCGGATTCACATTCATGTCAATTTCGATGATCAGTTGAATACCACCCCGAGCGAGGATTTTCTTCAAGAGACGGCGGACTACCTCCACACGAACTACCCGAACATCGAGGTACAGTTCATGCCGTGGAACGTCTATGACAAAAAGGACTACTACAAAAAGCTCCTCGACTTGGGCGCCGCCGGTTTCGGCTCCGATAGGCCGGACATCGCCCAGGAGGCGCTTCGCGAGTACTACGACGCCGCAGCGGTGCTCGACTGGAACCTGACCGACCATATTCCCCTAAATAAGGTCTTCGTCGAGGGGCACCGCGGGTACGGAAACTTCGGTCCGGAGGGAACGGCCGAATCGTTCTTCCGGGCTTGGAACGAGGGACTTGTCCCCGAGGCCGATATCCGTCTGACCAAAGACGGCCAGATCGTCTCGTTCCACGACGATAACCTCGCCCGTCTTTTTCCCGACGCCCCGGAAGAAATCAAAAACAAGAAAGTCAGGGACCTGACGCTTGAGGAAATCAAAGCTCTCGATATCGGAGCGTACATGGGAGAGGAATTCAAGGGCCAGAGGGCGCTGTCGATGGCCGAGATCGTCGAGATACTCAAAGAGCATCCAACCTGGATGGTCTCGTGCGACATCAAAGACGTCGACTTTGAACAGCTCGCACGCGAAACCGAACCGGTGCATCGACAGCTGCTCGTCGGAGGCCCCAACTATGAGCAGCTCCTGGCCTGGCGGAAGCTCGCGCCCAAATCGCCGACACTCCTGTGGATGAACGGTTCTGAAGAGAAGATGGCCGCGCGAATCGCCGAGCTGGAAAAGGTGAATTTCCATGGCATCGACCAGATTCAGCTGCATACCTCGGTCGACGATGAAGGACACTTTTCGACCACCCCGGAATTCTACCGGGAGGTGGGACAGAAGATCCGCCGCCATGGGATATTGATGCAGGCGCTCCTATGGGATGCCGCCGGTTCACGGGCCGAAAATTACGCGACTTTAATGGACTACGGTGTCGCCAGTTTCTCGACTGACTACCCGGCCGATACGATGAAAGC
>CADBTE010000124.1 GCA_902797455.1 uncultured Planctomycetota bacterium
AGTTTTCGATGCTTATCGCGATAAATGGCTCTTTCACCCAAGTGGCCCGGAAGGGGACGCCTCCCGCACGGTTTATCGGCAGATCAAAGGAAACAGACGCAAAGAATAACCGATAAACCGTTCTGTCTGTTATTTTTTGCTCTCCCACCTTAAAATACCTAAAGTAACTATCTGACTTAATTTGGTCAAGATCAGTTATTTCACCTCTTCCCTGCCGGTTGCTCGCGTGGAATCGAGAACATTCTGCCTTGTTTCTTTAAAATGGGTGAGATAGAAAACCTCTTTTGTTTATCTACGTAAAATAGACTAACCTTTCCTCTGTAATAAACCCGATACATACAAAAAAACACCGATTTAGGAAAGTTCTGTCATGCCGGGTTATAAGACTCATGTGACCGCTTCGAGTATTGGCGGCGCGGTTTTGTCCATAGCCGCCTTTCACTTCGAACATGTCCCCCTCCCCTCGGCGTTGTTGGCCGGGGGTCTGTGCGCCGTTGGGGGGATTGTTCCCGACATCGACAGTAATAACAGTCAGTCGTTTCGCCACTGCATGGCGATTGTCGCCGGCTTTTCGTCGCTGATGCTGGTCAGCCGTATGCGTGATTTCGACCTCGATACCGAATCGGTCGCGTTGATTGGCGGGGGAGTTTTTATCTTCTGCTGGTTTGTCCTCGGCCGATTGATTCGCAAATTCACCGTTCACCGAGGGATGTGTCACAGTATACCCGCCGTTATCATCGGCTCGGAACTGATCTATATACTTTCTTCGGGAGATATCGTTCAGCATTTTCTCAACGCCGCCGCGATCGGGATCGGAATGCTCCTCCATCTGGTTCTCGATGAGCTGAACAGCTTTACGATCGGGAACTGGGGGAATATCAAGGCGAAGAAATCGCTCGGTTCGGCACTGAAGCTGTTTGATCCCGATCATTTAAAATCCTCAGCCCTCGCCTTTTTGATCCTCTTTCTCCTGACCGGGGTCGCGATACGCGAACGTTCACTGACTCAGGGGCTGGAAGAAAAAGGGGAGGCGCGTCAGGCCTCGGAGTATATCGCCGAGCATAGTGACGACGTGCTGGGAGACATACGGCGCACCCACCCGGAAGATTTCGATCGCGCGGTCATCCATTGGGCGCAGGATAACGACCTGGTTCTTCAGCCCGGTGAGGGGGGGCAGCGGAATAAAAAGTGGAGAGAGCTGGAACGGATCGTTGTTCCTAATCGGTAAAAGAGCAGTCAGCGGCGGGAAATAAAAAAGACCGGCTTAAAAAGCCGGCCTTTTTTTACCCCTTCCCCTTCGTTAAAAGAAGGGGGCAGCCTTGTCGAACGTCAGTTCTGGGCGAACCACTGATCGATCGCGTCGGTGATCGTCTTGAACCCCGCGGCGTCGCCGGCGCCGGAGAAATTCGTCCGGCCGAGGAACGAATCACCGACGGTGACGCAAACCGTACCGGCGGCCTGGTCGGCGGCGGTGTAAGCGGCAGCCAGATCACAGCGACCAGCGTAGTCACGGCCCTTGATGTGCTCGGCCAGCATACCGAGCAGCGCGGCCGGTGCCTCGGCGTCCTTAGTGCAGACGGTGACGGTCACCGGGAACTTAGCGGCGGCGTCTCCCTTGTGGAGGAAGAGCTTCGCGTCGGCAACCTGGCTGCGGTCCTGATAAGCGGTGTGGAGGATCTCGTGGGCCTTGTGGCTGCCGGGACCACCACCGATGTGCTCCTTGTAGCAGAGGTCGACCATGTAGTTCTCCTGCGACTTCTGGAGCTGGTTGGCCTTGTCGGCGGCGTACAGACCCTGCTGACGGATCACACGCAGCTTGTTGGTAGCCCCATGCGGCTGACCACCGCCGGAAATGCAGCCGCCCGGACAAGCCATCACTTCGATGAAGTCGTACTTAGCGCGGCCGGCCTTGAGGTCCTCGATCAGCGCCTTGGCGTTGGCCAGACCGTGAACGACGGCAACGCGCAGTTCCGTGTCGGCGACATTGAGGGCAGCTTCCTTGCGAGGAGCCATGCCGCGGACTTCCTTGAAGTCGACGCTGGTGAGCGTTTCACCGGTGAGTTTCTCGACGGCGTAACGCAGAGCGGCTTCCATCACACCGCCGGACGCGCCGAAAATCACGCCGCCGCCGGTCGACAGACCCAGCGGCATGTCGAAGGCCATCGGCTCGAGATTGTTAAAGTCGATCCCGTACGAATCGATCATCTGAGCGATTTCGCTGGTGGTCACGACGACGTCGACTTCCGGACGGCCGTCACGGCGGAATTTCGGAAGCTGGGCTTCGAACTTCTTAGCCGTGCAGGGCATGATCGAGACGACGAACATGTCTTTGTAGTCGACGCCGAGCTGCTGGGGGAGCGTTTCGGCGGCGACCGAACCGAACATCGCCTGCGGAGAGCGGCAGGAAGAGACGTTCGGGAGGAACTCCGGATAGTAGGTCTCGACGTACTTGATCCAGCCGGGGCAGCAGCTGGTGAACATCGGCATCGTCCCCCCCTTGGAGATTCGCTCGATCAGCTCGGTCGCTTCTTCGAAGATCGTCATATCGGCGGTGAAGGTGGTGTCGTAGACATGCTTGAAGCCCATAAGTTTCAGGGCGGCGACGAGTTTGCCGGCGACGTTTTCTCCCGGCTTGGCACCGAAGTACTCACCCAGAGCGACACGGACGGCCGGCGCCACCTGGACGACGACGGTCTTGCTCTTGTCGTACAGGGCGTCGAGGACCTTATTGCCATCCTGCTTCGGGACGATAGCGCCGGTCGGGCAGACGGCGGCGCACTGACCGCAGTTGACGCACTCGACCTTGCCCAGATCGCCGCCGAAAGCCGGCACGACCTTTGCCTTTGAGCCGCGGTAAGCGAAATCGATAGCGCCGATCCCTTGGAGCTCTTTGCAGACACGGACACAGTCACCGCAGAGGATGCACTTGTTCGGGTCGCGGTCCAGCGACGGGGAGCTGGTGTCGATCGGGTCGATCTCGGTACGCTTGCTGAAGCGAACCTTAGTGACACCGAGCTGCTCGGCAATCTTCTGCAGCGAGCAGCTGTTGCTGCGGGCGCAGGTCGGGCAGTCGATGGTGTGGTTGGCTAAAAGAAGCTCAACGGCGATCTTCCGCATATTGCGGATCTCTTTGGTTTCGGTCTGGATGACCATGCCCGGGGCCGGGGCGGTCGAGCAGGCGGCCATCACCACCGGCGGACGATCACCGCTGGTGACCTGAACCAGGCACAGACGGCAGGCGCCGTAGATGCTCAGCTCGGAGTGGTAACAGAAGGTCGGCAGATTGATACCGGCCTTGCGGATGACTTCCAGAAGGTTGCGTTCGTTGTCGAATTCAACCGTCTTCCCGTTAACAGTGAGAGTTTTTTTATCGCTCATGTGTATAGGTTCCTTTTTGTTGGTTCTTCTTCAATCACATTCCCTTGACCGCGCCGAACTTGCAGGCGGCCTTGCAGGCACCGCACTTGATGCACTTGTCGGCATCAATGGTGTGCGGCTGCTTGATGGTACCGGAGATGGCCTCAACCGGGCAGTTCTTGGCGCAGACGTGGCAGCCCTTGCACTTTTCCGGGTCGATCTCGGGACGGGCCAGCGCTTTGCATTCGCCGGTCGGGCAGATCTTCTTGAAGACGTGGCTCTCGTACTCTTCACGGAAGTAGCGCAGAGTCGAAAGAACCGGGTTCGGAGCGGTTTTGCCCAGACCGCACAGAGAACCGAGCTGGGTCGCCTTGGCCACCTCTTCGAGGAGATCAAGGGTCTCAGCGGTGGCTCGGCCTTCGATGATGTCGTCCAAAAGGGCGAGCATCTGCTTGGTTCCCTCACGGCACGGGACGCACTTGCCGCACGACTCGAGCTGAGTGAACTGCATGAAGAACCGGGCGATACGAACCATACAGGTTTGGTTGTTCATCACGACCAAACCGCCCGAACCGACGATGGCGCCGGTGGTCTTGAGCGATTCGTAGTCGATGTTCATATCGAGCATTTCGGGGACGAGGCATCCACCGGAAGGACCGCCGATCTGGACGGCCTTGAAGGTGTCGCCGGTGACGTTCCCGGCGTTGTCGGTCACGCCGCCGCCGATATCGTAGACGATCTCGCGAAGGGTAGTGCCGAACGGAACCTCGATCAGACCGGTGTTGGCGACGTGACCGGTCAGGGCGAAGGTCTTGGCACCGGCGCTCGACTCGGTCCCGAGGGACTTATACTTCTCTTTCCCCTCTTTGAGGATGAAGGGAACGGAGGCCAGGGTCTCAACATTGTTGATGACCGTCGGCTTGCCGTACAGGCCGGACTGAGCCGGGAACGGCGGCTTCGGGGAAGGCATACCGCGCTTTCCTTCGATGGAGGCCATTAAGGCGGTCTCCTCACCACAGACGAACGCGCCTGCCCCTTCCATGATGCGGATGCGGAAATTGAAGCCGCTGCCGAAGATGTTGTCACCCAAGAGGCCGCGTTCCATAGCGACCTTCACGGCATCGTTCATACGCTTGACAGCGCGCGGATACTCGGCACGGACGTAGACCACGCCTTCGTCGGCACCGATCGCCTTTCCGGCGATCATCATCCCTTCGATGACGGCGTTCGGGTTCCCCTCCATAACGGATCGGTCCATAAACGCACCCGGGTCACCCTCGTCACCGTTGCAGATGACGTACTTTTTCGGACCGGGGGAAGCCAAGGTGAACTTCCATTTCAAACCGGTCGGGAAGCCCGCGCCGCCGCGGCCGCGAAGACCGGCGTCGATTACGTACTGGCAAATTTCCTCGGGGGTCATTTCGGTCAGGGCACGACGGGCGCCGAAGTAACCGCCGTTGGCGATGTATTCATCGAGGCTTTCAGGATCGATCAGGCGGTTGCGCAGAACGATCCGCTGCTGATGCTGATAGAAGTCGATCTCTTCTTCTTTGAAGCACGGCTCTTTGGTCTTGGCGTTGACAAAACCGAGCCGCTCAATGAGCTTCCCTTCTTTAAGGGTCAGATTGATGATATCCGCGGCATCCTCGGGGGTAACGCGGCCGTAGAGGATCCCTTCCGGTTCGATCCGGACGAGCGGACCGCGCTGGCAGAACCCCTGGCAGCCGCTGCTGGAGAGGTAGACGTCTTGCTTTTCACCCTTGCGCAGAACGACGTCGACGTCGATACCGGCATTTTTGATCTCGGCCAGAAGCGCGTCATAGACGCGAAGCGAGCCGTTAGCGATGCAGCCGGTGTCGTTGCAGACGATCACGCGGTGCTTCACATTCTTGGAATTATCTTCGAATTCTTTGACAACCTGTTCGAGCGGAATAAATGACATGGGGCGGATCCTTTCACTGAGCGGCGGCGTTCTTTTCGTCTTCCAGAATCTTATTGATCACTTCGTCAACGTGATCCGGGGTTGCCCGACCGTGAACCACCTCGTCAACGACCATCACCGGCGCCAGACCGCAGGCACCCAGGCAGCAGACCTGCTCGAGCGTGAACAACATGTCGTCGGTAGTCAGTTTGTCGGAGTTCAGACCAAGGCGCTCGTTGATGCGCTCCAGAAGGCCATGGGATTTTTTCACGTGACAGGCGGTTCCGTCGCAGATCCGGATGATGTGCTTCCCCTTCGGCTCGAGGGAGAAGTAAGCGTAGAACGTAGCAACGCCATAGACACGCGTGACGGGGAGACCGAGCGATGTCGCGACGTAGCTGATCACCTCCTTGGAGAGGTACTTGAAAGCTTCTTGGGCCTGCTGAAGAATCGGGATCAGACGAGACGGGTCATTGCCGTTTCTTTCGAGAATCTCGTTGACGACAGCCAGCTGACCGGCCATCTCTTTGGTCTTCTCGACCGTCCCTTGTTTTTCTAACGTTTCTGACATCAATCGCTCCTTTTTGGTGTGCAAGACAACGGGTAACACTCCGAACTATTATAACAGGGTCTTATGACATTTAAACTATGGGTTAATCATAAAACCCGGGAGGTTCACCTAAATTTTCCGACTCTTTCCATGGAAAAGAGCCGGAAACCGCCCCGCTAATCGATAAAATTTTATCTAGTCTAAATAGCCTAGCAAATTTCTCGAAATTGTCAACATCCTGGCGTCCAAAATTCTTGGGGACTTTTGGGGTCTAACGCCATTGTTTACGGTCCCGCGGTTTCTGGATTTTTCCTATTTTTCTTTTTTCCGGAGGACCACCCGGAAGCCAACGTCGTAGACGCCGACCTGCGGCGCGAAATAGCGGTGCTCGGCCAGACGATCGGCCGGGGTAGCCCACGAGCCGCCGACGACAGTCTTCTTGACGGTGCCATCGTCGCAAAGCGCCTCGGTCCGGGTCCACTCGGCGACATTGCCAAGCATATCGTAAAGCCCATAGTCGTTCGGACGCAGCGAGCCGACAGGCAGGGATACCCGGGCGCGGTCGTCAACATCCAGCCGAGCCGGGCGCCATATCGGGAGGACATTGACTCGGTCGAACCAGCCGAACGGGTTGATCCGGGCGTAGGAAAGATCGGCGAGGTTTTCGCTTAACGTATAGTCGGCGCTGGTAAGGGTTGAGTCGAAGGATTCTTGGGAAGCGCCGGCGCGGGCGGCCAGAAGCCACTGCTCGGCCGTCGGAAGAGTGAAATCCTCCCCTGTCTTTTGACTGAGCCACTGGCAGAATCGCTCGGCGTCGTTCCACGAGACGCGCGCGACCGGCTGGGCGGGACGATTCAGCGGCCAGCCGAGTTCCCCGAGGGAGAAATTGATGAAATCACCGAACTCGATCCCCGTGTCGTAGGTCGGGTCGAAGAGCCGGTACAGGGCGTTGGTCACCTCGGTGGTCTGGACGGCGAAATCGGTTCCGGGAATCGTCACCAGTTCGATCGAGATTCCTTCCTCGAGGGGGATCACTTGTTTTTCCAAAGAATCGCCGTCGGCGGCGCTTGCTTGAACATCCAGCGGCGTGGCCGCCTCACGGCAGAGGCGGGAAACCTTGGGGCCGTCAAACTTCCTCTCCTCGGGCCGAAGATCTTCCATCGGTTCCTCGTCCATCGCCGAATCAACCCCCGAGTAGAGCTCGCGCAGTCGGCTGCGCCGCTGGTACTGATGCTCTATACCGCTGAGCGTGGAGGCGCGGTTGATATCCCCCCAATTGCCATGGAAGGGGGCGTTCAGATCGATCCAGGTGAGGAGACGATCCCACGATTCCTTATCGAGCTGTACGTCGTGATGGCCGTTTTGCAGGAGTTGAACCAACCGGGTTGAGTCGGCATAGAATTCAAATGGCCGCAGCGTCGGCATTTGGCTTTCTTTGGTCGGGGTTCGAACAAAGCTGCGCAGGTTGACGTACGACGGCGAGAAGAGCGCGAAGGTGTTGATCGAAAGGGTGTTCTCCTGCAGAGGGTGTTCCTTCCCGTCACGCAGATCGGGGAGCGCGTCCCCGGCGCCGTGGCATTCGACGCAGTAGTGATCGAGAATCGGCTGAATCTCGCGCCGGAACGAAAACCCCCGCGCCGGACCATAGAAGGGGGTAATGTCGATCGCCTTCGACTTGGACGCCACGCTGCGCGGGGCAGCGGCGCCGGTCTGATTTTGATCCTCGTGGCAGCCGATGCACGAAATCGACTCTCCCGGCATGGCGGTGATCCAGCTGCGCATCAGCTGAACGGCCTTCCCGTCGGCGTCGAGCATTTGGAAGGCGACCGGCATCATCGCGGGGATACGGAAGGATGCCGACCCGTCGTCGTTCACCGGGACGGTTCCGAGAATCGTCTTCGGGTCCCATGGGCCGTCGAGCCCGACACTGTAAGGTTCGGCCCCCATCCCTTGATAGGCGAATTGATAGCTGATCAGGCGGATCGACTTGACGGTCCCCCGCTCGACCCCGGCAAGTCCTTTGCCGGAATAGACATCGGCGATGAAGACATCGGCGGTCTGGCTCGACGGGTTGATCCGGTCGGGGATCACCGGAGGCTTTTCGGTGGGACGAAGCGGAATCGGCTCCAGAAGCCCGGCGCTTTCATCCGCAGCCAGAACCGTCACGTTGTCATAAATATCCAGGAGGACAATCTCCCAAGCTCCCCCCGCGTGCTCTTGGCGGGAAGCCAAAAAGAGGGTGTCGCTGATCGGGAACGGGTGGGTGAACTTTGGCCAAACCTGGTTGATCGGCAGGTCACAGATGACCGGCTGGACCGTCTTCCCGTAACCGGGGATTTTCTGGACGGCTCCCTCGGCCTCGCGCCGCGAGATCCCCGGATCGAAGAGGACCATATCACCGATACGGGGCTGGTCGTGGTGACCTCCGATAATGGCGACGAATTTTGTCGGGTCGTTCGGAATCGGGCGGGCGTAGAACATGGCCTCCGGCCAGTAGGATCCGCTGCCGTACAGTTCCGACTGATTGGTCCCGTCGGGGTTCATATGGAACATAATCCTGGAGTAACAGTGAGGCAGATCGGTATATTCCCACCGAAGGTACATGACGCGGCCATTGTTCATCACCGTGGGACACCAGTCGTGGTCCTGCTCGATCGTCAATTGGCGGATTGAACCGTCGTTTTCTTTCAAATAGAGGTTGCACACGTGCGAGGAGCCGTTGACACAAGGCACGCCGGTGAAGCAGGCGGTGGAGCAGAAGATCAGCCGGCCGTCGGGAAGATAGCAGGCGTCGTAATTGTCAACGTCTTCCTGCTCGATCAGATCAAGCGCCTCGGGAGGAGTTAAGCTCCCATCTTCCTGGAAGCGGCTTTCCCAGATCCGCCAGCGGTTGGCGGCCAGATCGGGCATGGAAAAGAGGATTCGATCGGCGTCGAAGTCAAGATCGATATCTCCGACAAACTCATCGCCGGACGGCTGATAGAGGACCTGCCGCTGGCCGGTCGCTAGGTTCATCCGTTCGATCCGGTTGCCGTATCCCGTCTTGCCCAAACTGGAGTTGGAACTGTAGTTTGCCGGAAAGCCTGCCGCGACATTCTGACGGCGAATCATAAGGATATCGTCGAAGTCGATCGCCGGATTCGCCAAAAGAATCTCTCGGGTGAGCGCGGCCGCCTCGGCGTTCCAGGCGTCGGCCGCGGCGCGGTCGGCCACTTCTTCGGCCCGGTCGGCCAGGGCGTCGATCCTCTGATTGAAACGGTCGGCCAGCTGCGGGTCGGCTTCCTCCACGCTCTCCGCGGCCAGGCGCAGGGGGGCCAGGTCACTGAGCGTCCACGGCTTGGCGGTCCAGTTGACCGGATCGATTTTTTCCCCCAAAGAGTGGATCATACTGGAGAGAATTCCCTCAAAATTGGCGTGAAAATCTTCCGCCGCCATCGGGTAGATCGGGCCGACCATCCAGGGGAGGATAAAGATTTTGGCGATCGGTTCGCCG
>CADBTE010000125.1 GCA_902797455.1 uncultured Planctomycetota bacterium
GTCATCCTCACTGAGGGTTTTTCCGGCGGTCACAATCGAAAAACGGTGTACCCCTCTTTCCTCGTGATGCTTGCACTGGCGCAGGATTGTCTCTTTGTCCAAAAACGAATACTCGCTGATTCCGGTGCGGTTATGGACCGACTGCGCGCAGAAACGGCAGTTTTCGGAGCATCGGCCGCTCTTGCCGTTGACGATGCCGCACAGGTCAACGTGATCGCCGCAAAAATGTTTTCTGATACGGTCCGCGCCGGTGCCCAGCGATTCCAAATCCGCCGAAACGAAGAAATCGGTCTGGTCGCCGCGGCGTACCCGTTTTCCGCCGATGATCTCCTCGGCGAGTTTGATGACATCCATAACAGCCTCGTTTTTGAACACTGCGATACCGCGCTATTCGGCGGTCCGCTCGGCGTCATTGTAATCGCCTTACCCAAACCATACAACTAAGGGATGCCGGTTCCGGCGGGAAAAACATTCCTTTCCCGCCGCGCTCATCCCCGTTCCCCGCGCGGCTCGGCGGCCTTTCGGAAAGCTTGCAAGCGCGATGGGCGGGGGCTACAATTACCGCTGCGCGGGCATTCGCCGTCGAGAAGTGCCCGCCAAAACGAGAATATCCCTATCGTTCCGCGCAAATCAATCAAGGAGTCGTTCGCGATGAAATTCTCACGATTATTTTTTCTGGCTGTATGTTCCGTTCTTACCCTCAGCGCGGCCGTTCTTTTCGCGGCCGAGGACGGTCAGCGGGTTCGTCCGGTGAAAGAAGAGGGCGCGGGACCGAGAGTCTTCCTTTGCACCGACTTGGAGTCGGTCGCCGGGGTTCTCGACTCGGTGAACTGGTGTCTTGAGGACGGCCGCAATTACGAGGAGGCGCGCCATCTTCTGATGGGAGAGATCAACGCCGCGGTCGCCGGCTTTTTCGACGGCGGGGCGAGCGAGGTGACGGTTCTGTCCGGTCACGGGGCGCAGGCGCTGATTCCGGAGGAACTGGACGAACGCGCGACGATGCAGCGGGGAACTTATCCGGGGACTTGGCCGTGGCGGCTCGACTGCGGGTACGACGCGCTGGCGTTCCTCGGGCAGCACGCCAAGGCGGGAACCCCCTACGGGCACTTAACCCACACCGGCAATATGGGGGTGATCGACCGGCGGGTCAACGGTCTGTCGATCGGTGAATACGGCCAGCTGGCGCTGTGCGCGAAGGAATTCGGTATTCCGACGATTTTCTCCTCGGGCGACGCGGCGATGTGTGACGAGGCCGAGGCGCTGACCCCGGGTGTGGTCACGGTCGCGGTGAAGTTCGGGCTCAATCCCGACGACGGCTGCCGCGAGATGACTATGGAGGAATACCGCCGGGCGAAGACCTCGGTGGTCACGCTGGCCCCCGAGGCGGCGCGCAAGAAGATTTACGCCGGGGCCAAAGAGGCGGTCGAGCGGCTGACAAAAGCGCCGGAGTCGTTCACCTACGCCGATAACCTCGAGCCACCCTACGTGCTGGAGACGGAATACCGTCCGGCCGAGCACGGCGGGGAAATTCGCAAGGAACGCAAGGAGCACCCGACGTCGTTCTCGGCCTTGATGAGGATGTAGCCCAAGGAACACGCCGGCCGGCGGCAGCCATTTCAGCAACATAGAAGGAGTATCTATACGATGAAAAACGCACGATTATTTTTTCCGGTGTTTTGTTCTGTTCTCGCGCTCGCGGCGGCCGCTGTTTGCGCGGCCGAGGACGGTCAGCGGGTTCGTCCGGTGAAAGAAGAGGGCGCGGGACCGAGGATCTACCTTTGCACCGATTTGGAGGCGGTCGCCGGGGTTCTCGACTCGGTAAACTGGTGTCTTGAGGGCGGCCGCAATTACGAAGAGGCGCGCCATCTGCTGATGGGAGAGATCAACGCCGCGGTTGCCGGTTTTTTCGACGGCGGGGCAAGCGAGGTGACGGTCCTCTCCGGCCATGGGTATCAGGCGATGATTCCGGAAGAACTGGACGAGCGCGCGACGATGCAGCGGGGGTATTATCCGGGGATCTGGCCGTGCCGGATCGACCGCGGATACGACGCGTTCGCGCTGATCGGGCAGCACGCCAAGGCGGGGACTCCCTACGGGCACCTGACCCATACCGGCAGCATGGATGTGATCGATCGTCGGATCAACGGTCTTTCGATCGGGGAATACGGCCAGGGAGCGCTCTGCGCGAAGGAGTGCGGCATCCCGACGATCTTCGCCTCCGGCGACGCGGCGTTGTGTGACGAGGCCGAAGCGCTCACCCCGGGAGTGGTGACGGTGGCGGTGAAGTTCGGGCTCGACCCGGACGACGGCTGCCGCGAGATGACAAAAGAGGAATACCGGCGGGCGAAAACCTCGGTGGTCACCCTGGCCCCCAAGGCGGCCCGCAAAAAGATCTACGCCGGGGCCAAAGAAGCGGTCGAGCGGCTGATCAATTCCCCGGAATCGTTCACCTACGCCGATAACCTCGAGCCCCCCTATGTGCTGGAGACGGAATACCGCCCGACCGAGCATGGCGGGGAAATCCGCAAGGAACGCAAAGAGCATCCGACGTCGTTCTCGGCCGTGCTGGGGATGTAGGCGAGAAGCGGCACAACCGGCAAAAACGCGGGGGTTCCCCCCGCGTTTTTTATTCCGGCAAGCATATTTGTTACAGCAATCCCAGCTCGATCCACCAGTCGCGGAC
>CADBTE010000126.1 GCA_902797455.1 uncultured Planctomycetota bacterium
ACGCCGAAAGGGCGAACGCCCTGCTGAAGAGAACCTATCGTGATGGATTCCGGTTCCCTGAAATTTAAATTTCATTGCCTGCCGCAGAGGTAATAAAAAGCGCGCCCCTGCCGCCGAGAGGCGAGGGACGCGCTTTTTTCTTCAAACAGGCGGTTCGCTTTCTGCCGTTAGAACAGGCGGGCGTACTGCGGAAGATCACCGACCAGCGGACGGAGGTATTCCAGGCACTTGTCGGTCACGTAGAGACGATCAGGGCAGATGAAATCATCGGGCATCGGCTTTTCGCCGTTGGCGACCTCCGAAAGCGGGGCGGTGCCGAAGGTGATCTCGTAGGGATGGTTCGAGACACGCTCCATCGTCACCATCACGCCGCTTTTGCCTTCGATCGCCAGCTCGACGGCGCGGTGGCCGCACTGCCATGCCTCGGTCACGTCGCGCTCGGTCGTCCGGTCGGCGGCGGACATCTGCAGGGACTCGGTCACCTGGAACTCACCGCGCCAGCCGAATTCCTGGTGGATCATCTGGTGCAAAACCATCGCGGCGCTGGTGCCGCCCATGGCGCCGAACTCTTTGTTCTTGAATTTGTCAGACGTCTGAGAAGCGCTGACCGGACTGCCGTCGGGGTAGCAGACCCCTTCACCGCAGACGATACTGACCCAGCCGTATTTGTCGTAGGCCTCTTTGACCTCTTTGAGGAACTGCTCGCGCACGAACGGACGTTCAGGGACCAGGATGATGTGCGGAGCGGAATCTTCCGAGGTCTTGGCGCAGGCGGCCGCGGCGGGGAGCCAGCCGGCGCTGCGGCCGACCGTCTGGAAGATGACGTATTGATCGACCTTCTTCATGTCGCGGGCCAAGATGCCGGCCTGGAGGACCGACAGCGCCACGTAGCGGGCCGCCGACGGGAAACCGGGGGTGTGGTCGGTGGCGAACAGGTCGTTGTCGACCGTCTTCGGAACGCCGATGCCGCGCAGTTCGTACCCTTGCTGACGGCAGTACTCCTCGACGCGGTGGATCGTGTCCATCGTGTCGTTGCCGCCGATGAGGAAGTAGTAGCGGATGTTGTTCTTGCGCAGAAGATCGAGCACGGGGGCGAAATCTTCCTGCTGCATCTTATGACGGCAGCTTCCCAGAGCGCTGGCCGGCGCCTTTTTGAGGTTCTCGATCAGTTCCTTCGGGCGGCTCCCCAGGTCGATGATCTTCTCTTGCATGAACCCTTCGATCCCGTGCTGCATCCCCAGGACGCGGTCGATCTGGCTTTCCTCGTTCGACTTGCCAAGCTCCAGACAGCCCTGAATCACACCGCAAAGCGAGGCGTTGATCACCGATGTCGGCCCACCACTTTGGCCGATGATGGCGTTTCCGCGGAACATAACAAAAACCTTTCGTTAAAATGTCTTGATGGTATCTACACCCCGCCGGCAGCCGCCTTAAAGGCGCGCGCCGCGGCGCGGTGTTATTCTACGGTTGTTATTCTAACTGGAAACCGGGGAGCCGTCAAACGAAAGGGATTTCGCTTGTTTTACTTCTTCTTTTTCTTGATTTTGAGGTTAAACAGCCCGAAGATCTCTTCCTGGCTGAGCCCCATCTTCGATTCAGCCCCGACCGCGCCGGAGAGGATCGTCTCGGAAAGAAGCCGCTTGGTCTGAAGGATCTGATCGATCTTCTCCTCGATCGTTCCGACGGTACAAAAGCGGGAGACCGTCACCGGACCGGCGGCGCCGATCCGGTGCGCGCGGTTGATCGCCTGGTCCTCGATCGCCGGATTCCACCATCGATCGAAGAGGAAAACATAACCGGCGAACTGAAGATTCAGCCCGACGCTCCCCGCGCCGTAACTCATTAAAATGACATGCTTGTCGGGGTCTTCCCGGAACTGCCGAAGGACGGCGTCCCGTTCACCGTTGGGAATTTGACCGTGATACTCCAGCGGGCCGAACGGCTCCATCGCGACCCGTATGCGGCGCAGCGACTCGACCCACTGGCTGAAGACAATCGCCTTTTGCCCCGAGGCGGCCACCTCCTCCATATCGGCGGCGAGACGCTCGAGTTTGGCGCTTTCGCCGGTGGCGGGGTCGAAATTGCAGATCTGCTTGAGCCGAGTGATCAGCTCGAAGGCGTGGTGCATCGTTACCGAATCGCCCAGATCGTTTAAGCGAATCTCCCCCGCCTCGGCGGCCAGACGGTACGATTCGGCCTGTTCGGGGAGAAGATCGATATTGGCGTCACGATAGAGTTTCGGGGGGAGATCTTTTAAAACCTGCGACTTCGTTCTTCGTAGGATATGCTCTCCGACCGCCTCGCTCATCGCTCGGGGAGACAGCCCCGAAATGGAGGTTCCCGGGGCGAGGAACTCGAAGATACTGACCAGATCCTCCGAGGAGTTCTCGACCGGTGTTCCGGTCAAAGCCCAGTTGCGCCGGCGCGGGATCGCCGCGGCCGCGTCGAAGGTGGCGCTGTGGCGGTTTTTGATTCGCTGCGACTCGTCGAGAACCACAAGATCGAATCTTGCCGGCGCGCCGCCGTCGGCGGCGTACTCGTAGAATTCCCGATCACGCCCCAGGATTTCGTAATTGGCGATCCGAACCGGAGCGTTCGACTGCTGCCAGTACCAGCGGCGGCGCGATTCCTTCCCCTCGATCACCTCGACCGGGACCTCGGGGGCCCAAAGCGCGAATTCCCGCTTCCAGTTGCTGACCAGCGGTTTTGGACAGACGAGCAAAACCCGGCAGATCTCGCCGCGGCGCAGCAGAAGCCGAATCGACATGATCGACTGCATCGTCTTCCCAAGCCCCATCTCATCGGCCAAAATGGCGAAATGCGCGCTGTATAAGAAGGCGATCCCCTGTTTTTGATAGGGAAACGGCGCGAACGGCATCTCGAGCTGCTTGTTCTTGATCAGGTTCTCGATCGGCGGCTGAAGGAGATACTGAAGGCGATCCTCCAGCCGAATCGCGTCCTCGGGAACGCGGATACGGGTTCGCGACGCCGCCTCGGGGGAAAGATCGGCCTGGATGGGGCATTTCCTCAGCGAAGACAACCCTTCCGCGACCTCGGAATTGTCTTGCGACGCCTGCGGCTCTTGGGGGTCGTCGTACTGTTCGACGCGCGAGTCATCGGTGAACAGGAAGCTGCGCACCCGCGGGCAGCGGTGCTTGCGGACGATCAGCGAGGTGATCCTCGGACGTGGAAAGCGATCGAGGCCGGTGCGGATCGAGTGGACCACGATGGGGGGAGATTCGGTTTCGGGCGGGAATATCGTTTCAGGCACTGTCACTTTTGGGGCGCTTTTTCCACTGACAAAGGACCATTGCTTGCGCGGATTACCGCTTTACTTCTGCGACTCTTGGATGGCCATGGTGATCCGATCGAACGGCTCGGCCAGATCGACGTTGCCGGCGTACATCTCCAGCCCCGCCTTGATCCGCCCCCGGCGGGCGGGGTCGCTCCAGATCGTTTTGAAGACCGCCAGCCGGTCGGTGTGGAGACTGTCGGGAGGAAGCTCGACCCAGTCGCCGGTTCGAAGTCCCTTCAGCGACTCGGGAGGGCAGACGCTGAATCCCCCGGCGATCGAAGAACCGGAGGGAAAGAGCATCATCACCGCTTTTGGAGTGACCGCCTGCAGCGACAGGACATAGACCGAGTTCGTCATCACAGCGAAACAGTCGAGGGATGTTTTGCGCAAAAGCGCGTCGGCGATCTGTCGGCCATAGAGAAACGACTGAAGCGAGGCGCCGTAGAGGATCTCCTGCGCCGGATTGGGACAGACCGGGACGGTGCAGTGAAACTCCTTAGGATGCCCCAGGCGGTCGATGATCAGCAGCCCCCCCACCAGACCGGTCTTAACGCTTCCCAGGACCGTAATGAATCCGAGTCTGGCGTTTTCCTCTGTCAGCTGGCTCGCTTCCGCCATCGGTGGTGACTTTCGCTTCGTGAAGACCTTTTTCCCAACACGGGGACTTCCTCCCCGTTAGGGAGTCAATCGGGCAAAACAGCCGGACGCTTTAAAAGAAACGCAAAGAGGATAATCGGTGCGGACTGTGGAGAGTTTAACGGGTATAAGTGATTGTTTGATACTGCCGATTCTCCAAAACAATGGCTCTGGAGAAGATTCCTCCCGAAAAAATGGTCAAAATGCTCGACAAATCCTGAAAGGTGGTTTACTATAGAGCCAGAGGGCTTGCCGAGGACAGGTCACCCCGGCGTCCTTCCCCCCCCCTTCCCGGCACCGGATGGTGCCGAAACAAGGGAAAACACCAGCAATCCACGATGAGCTATTGAGCCATGAGCGATAAATATTGTTTTACCGTCAAAAATGCCTCTCCCCAGATCTCTCAGCCCGTCGATGTGACGCAGGGTCTTGCCTCGGGCCGCGCTCAAAATGATCAGCGCTTCCGAAATACACTTCCCCCCACCAGCGAGACGGCGATGCTCCTGCGGATATTAATCCAGGGCCAAGACCGCCTGATCACCGCTCAAAATCGACAAAACGAGCTTCTTGAGGAAATCGCCGAAGCCCTCACCGGCTCGGCGCGTCAGCGTCAAAACGAGCTGGAGCAGTGGCGGCACTCCAATCCCCGGCTGGCGATCCTCTGCCGGAAGGCGACCGAAAAGCTAAGCGATATCCACAGCGAGTTCATCAATACCCTCTCCGAAGAGATCGGTGAGAACGAAGAAATCGCCGAAAACGAATTTCAGCTCAGCGATTTCCTGGATCGGTTCGGGCCGCGGATTATCCATCTCAACGCGATGCTCCAGATGCTTTCCCAGCTGGCCGAGCCCTCCGGCAAGCCCTGAACCTATCGAAAGACATCGCCGAGGAGGCGGACGCTTTTTTCGTTCACCCCGGAGGAATCTCTTTCCCCGGGGTGAATGTTCTTTTCGATTGACAAGACGGCCCTTTTATATAGAATAGTCCAGGGGTTTTTGTGTCATTGAGAAAATCCCCGTACCTATAGAGACTTTGTGGGAGAATTAAAACGATGAGTCAGCCAGGTGGCCCGGGTTCCGCGACACGGATGATCACGATCCGCCGCGTCGGAGACATTGTCGTCTCGGATGTCAGTAAAGCCGTGCTCAACCGTATCGAGGCCTTTCAGCGCTGGACGGAAGAGATGCGTGTCTTCATCGAATCGATGAGAGAGAAGCGTCTTGTTATCAACCTAGGAGGGGACGCCTACCTCCCCGGTCCATTGATGCACGCCCTCTTGGTCCTTCACCGCGCGGCCGAAAAAGAAAAACGCCGTTTCGCCGTCTGCGAGGTCCATCCCGAGAATTTCGACGCCATTCGCGCCGCTCGGCTGCATAAAGTGATCTCGTTTGCCGAGAAAGAACGCGAAGCGATCGTTCTGGTCCGCGCCAAAACCCAAAAGTAAAGCGTTGGCCGCCGCGCGGCGGAACGATACGTTCGGCCGCGGCACAAAGTTTGTCCTCAAAAGTTCCTCCGCGGGCGCAAGGCAATCGGTCCGCGGCATAAAAAGCAGCCCTGAACAGCAGCTATGTCCGAAAATACCAGCGAATCCCTTACGGCCCAGTCGGGGCCCGATTTCCCCGGAAACGAAGAAAAACTCGTCCGGCGGTGGCGTGATCTTAATATCTACGAAAAACTGCAGGCCGAGCGCCGAGCCAAGAACCGCGGCGAATTTGTCTTCTACGAAGGTCCTCCGACCGCCAACGGGCATCCGCATCCGGGTCACTGCCTCACCCGCGCGATCAAAGACCTCTACCCCCGCTATAAGACGATGAAGGGGTTCCTCTGCGAGCGCAAGGCCGGCTGGGATACTCACGGCCTGCCGGTCGAGGTCGAGGTCTGCAAAGAGATGGGGATCCACTCGAAAGAGGAGATCGAGGCGTTCGGGATCGAGCCGTTCGTTCACCGCTGCATCGAGAACGTCTTTCGCTATACCCACGAGTGGGAAGATTTAACCGAGCGGATCGGTTTTTGGATCAACCTCGATAAGGCCTACGTCACCTTCCACAAGTCGTATGTCGAGTCGGTCTGGTGGGCGCTGAAAAGTCTGTTCGACCGCGGGCTGCTCTATCAGGGGTATAAGATCGTCTGGTGGTGGGCCCAGGGGGGGACCGCGCTGTCCAGCGGTGAGGTCGGTCAGGGGTACCGCAAAGTCGCTGATCCGTCGGTCTTTGTCCGTTTCCCGCTTGTGGAAGATCCCGCCGATAAGCGTTTCGCCGATGGGACACTCAAAGAT
>CADBTE010000127.1 GCA_902797455.1 uncultured Planctomycetota bacterium
CGTCTCCCCGGTTTTATCCCGATGAGCCACATGGCGACCTTCCGCATCGAAGATCCTTCCCCGTTCGTCGGCGAGAAGTGGAAGTGCGAAATCATCGAGGCGAACCCCGAACGCCGTTCACTCATCCTCAGCCGCCGCAATGTGATGCGGCAGGAGCGCGAGGCCGCGCTGGCCGAGGCGCTCGAGAAGATCCAGGTCGGACAGGTGGTCGAGGGAACGGTCCGCAACATCATCGGCGCCGGCGCCTTCGTCGATATGGGAGCGCTGGAAGGTTTCATCCCGATTTCGCAGATGAGCTGGGGCCGGGTCGAGAAAGTCGAAGACCTCCTGGCCGTCGGCGACCGCGTCAAGGTGGTCATTTCCCGGATCGGCGACGACCCGAAGCACCCGGGCAAAAAGCGTATTTCCCTGTCGCTGCGCGACACGGTCCCGCATCCGTGGGAATCGGTTCCGGCGACCTTCTCCGTCGGCCAGACGACCCGCGGCAAGGTGGTCACGATCATGACGTTCGGCGCCTTCGTCGAGCTGGCGCCCGGCGTCGAGGGGCTGGTCCATATCAGCGAAATCTCCTACGCCCGCATCAATAAAGTAGAGGATGTCCTCAACGTCGGTGACTTCGTCGACGTGAAGATCCTCTCGATCGACGAGGAAAAGCAGCGCATTAGTCTGTCGATCAAGCAGACGGCCGAAGACCCCCGCGTGATCGAGGCCCGCCAGGCCGAAGAGCAGGCCCAAAAGGCCGCCGCCGAAGCACAGGCGAAGATCGACGCCGACGTCGCCGAAACCTACAAGCGGATCGAGGAAAACAAGGTCAACGAAAAGAAGCTCAAGGGGGGGACCAACAACCCGTCGAGCCAGGGGAGCAAGTTCGGTCTGAAGTGGTGATTTTTCCCCTTCGCCATCGCGTGAAAAAAAGCCGCGCCTTCGAAAGCGCGGCTTTTTTTATTCTTTCACTGTCGATTCAAGGGTTCGTCACTTCTGCGGCTCCACCGTCAAAAGCAGACCGTGGCCGGGAAGAATCCACCAGCCGCGCCGCGGCTCTTCACTCAGGGAGGCGTCTATCGGCGAGACGCATCGGACAATCTTATTTCCGCCGACAAAGGTCGGCTCGATTTTTAGGTTCCGGGCACGGTCGAGATTGACGAACATCACGGCGCGTTTATCGTCATTGTCTTTGGCGGTGAACTGGCCGACCATCACCATCGGCTGACCGTCCTTCACCGCGTCGGCGAAGCGGTACCCCAGATCGGCGATGAGGGTCTTCGGGTTCTCGGGCAGCCCCTCCACCGGGGCGGGCCGGGTGAACCAGACCTCGGAGGAACGATATTTCTTCAGGAAGACGCCGAGGGTCTTAAGCTGCTGGTTAACCGCCCGCATATAGCCCCATTGGATCGAACGGCGGCAGTGATTCCGTTTGTCGCAGGGGGTCTCATCCCAATCGAGATAGTGGAAAAAGAGAAACCAGCCGAACCCGTTCGCGCCGGCGGCCAGGGCGGTATAGGCCTGCATCGCCAGGCGGGAAGGACCGGTCGGGGCCGATTCGGGGAGCTGCGAGATCGAGCTGGCGATCACCCACCAGGGGAGGCCGTACTTCTGGGCAACCTTGCGCGTGGCCAGCAGATTGGTCCACCAAGGGACGGCTCGGGGGGGAACCGTCATCTCCTCGGAGCATTCGATCATGTAGTTATCGTAACTGAGGAACATCGGCCTGAGCCGCTGGACGTAATACTCAAGGTAATCCTCGTACGAGTCGGTCATCAGCGCCTCCGGGGGCGCGTAGTTCGGGTAGAGGTTAATGAACGCCAGCTTCCCCGGGGTGATCTTTCTCATCGCCTCGGCGATGTTCGCCAGCCCCTCAAAGGCGTTGGCCGACGGCTCGTCGACAATGTAGTAACCGAGGACGTCGGGATCGTCGGCGGTCGATTGGGACATCTCCCGAACGTAGAACTCCGCCTGCTTTTGGGAAAGCCCCGCCGCGTAGCGCGGCAGTTTCATTTCGACGCGCTGTTCCTCGTCGTCCGCGTAAGGGGAGATAAGCACTTTGCGGATACCGGCTTCCCGGGCCATCGAGACCAGCTCGGGAGGGATATGGGCCATGGTCATATTGCACTCGGCCATCGCCCGAAGGATCTTTCGATTCCTTTCGATCAGCTCGGTATCCTCGCTGGTCATTCCCCACCCCCAGGGACCGTCCCAGGAGTAGATCGGAAAAAAATCGTCCGGCAGCTGAAGCGGTGTCAGACGCAGCGATTCGGCGGTGGCGTTCGGATCGAGTTCACAGCGGAATTCTTCCTCGTCGTCATCGTCCCCGCCCGAACGGGCGCCGAGCTGCTCGACGATGTCGTCGACCAGCTTGGTCGACTCGACAAAACCTTCCTCGGCCGGTTCTTCCGACTGGGCCAATACCGGCCGGACCGGCGACGCGAGAAACAGTACCGCGAGGCACAGCGCCGCGAACAGCGCCGGGGGCGCGCTCGGCCCGATATCACCCGGATGCTTATGATTCGTCATCATTTTTGTCTCCTTGTCTTCCCGCGCCGCGGTATTACCGCGGCTGTTCGATGGTGAGCAATATCCCATGCCCTGGGAGGATGCGCCAGCCGTGCGACGGCATTTTCTGCACGGTCCCGTCCTGCGGCGAGATCCAGCGCAGCGTCACCTCCCCTTGCAGGAAGACCGGCTCGACCTTCACGGCGTTGGCGAAATCGAGGTTGACGAACATCACCGCGCGCCCGTCCCCCTCTTTGGCCTCGAACTGCCCCACCATCACGCACGGTTGGTGATCTTTGGGCCCCTGTTCGGTGAACGAGACCTTTAGGTCCGACAGGAGGGTCTTCGGGTTCTCGGGAAGGTTCGGCCGCGCGGTCGGTGTGGAGAACCAGACATCACTTGAGCGAAACCGATTCAGATAGGTCCCCAGCGTGCGAACCTGCTGATTGACCTCGCGCAGGTACCCCCAGACAACCGTCCGATTCCAGTGACGGTCGACCGGAGCGAACTCGAACCCGCAGCAGGGGTGATAGAGAAACCATCCCAGCGCGTTGGCGCCGGCGGCCAGTGAGGTATACGCCTGGAAGGCCAATCGCGCGGGGGTCGGCGGGGTCGACTCGGGAAGAATCGCCAGCGAGCTGACAATGTTCCACCAGGGAAGATGGTACTTCATCGCGACACGCCGCACCTCCAGAAGGTTATTCCAGTAGATGTCGGCCCGCTCGGGGATGGTCATATCCTCGGAATACTCGACCATATAGTTGTCATAGCTGAGGAACATCGGCTTGACCTCTTGAACGTACCGCTCGAGGTATTCCTCATAGGTGTGGGTCTTCAGCTGCGAGCCGCGGTCGGCGCCGATCGTCGAGGCGTAGGTCGGGAAGAGATTGATGTAGGGGAGTTTTCCCGGGGCGTATTTTTTGATCGCCGCCGTCAGCCGGGCCAGGCCCGGGAACTGATCGGCCCCCGGCTCGTCGCAGAGGTAGTACCCCAGAACG